>JAZKEH010000490.1:0-10622 GCA_040387155.1 Pseudomonadota bacterium
TGGGCGATGGAGGCATTCGGTTCACGGCCTTCCTTGATGGCAGCGAAGAACTCACGGTCCTGCAGTTCGATGCCATTCATCGACACGTCCACTTTCGATACGTCGATCTTGTTCTCTTTGCCATCGAACAAGTCATCGTAGCGGGCAAGGTAGGTACCGTTGTCGCAGATATAGCGGAAGAAGGTGCCGAGCGGGCCATCGTTGTTGAACGACAGCGACAGCGTGCAGATGGCGCCGCTGGCGGTCTTCATGCCGATGCTCATGTCCATCGCGATTTTCAGCTCTGGATGATGCGGACCTTCGAATGCGTGACAGTGCTTCACTGGTTCACCGGTCTGGTACGAGAACAGGTCCACAGTGTGACAGGCGTGGTGCCACAGCAGATGATCAGTCCAGCTGCGTACGCCACCGGCAGCATTCAGGTTGGTGCGACGGAAGAAATAGGTCTGCACATCCATCTGCAGCACTTTCATTTCGCCGGCCTTGATCTTGTTGTGGATCCACTGGTGCGATGGATTGAAACGGCGCGTGTGGCCAGCCATGGCAACCAGCTTCTTGCCGTTCTTGTTGGCTTCCTGTTGGGCGGCCAGGATTGCGCGTGAATCGGCAACCGTGTCGGCCATAGGAATTTCCACCTGCACGTGCTTGCCTGCCTGCAGACACTGGATCGTCTGTGCCGCATGCACCTGGGTAGCGGAGGTGATGATGACTGCATCGACGTCCTGCTTCAGACATTCACCGAGGTCAGTGCCCCAGTGTTTGATGCCGCGCTTTTCGGCAGCGGCCTTGGTCGCATCTTCGCGACGGCCGCAAATCGAAACGACTTCCACGCCCGGGATGTTCTTGATCCCGTCCATGTGCTTATCGGCAAAGGCGCCGTGGCCTACCATTAATACTTTGGTCATTTGCTTTCCCTCTGATGTTGCTTTCTTTCAGGAATCAGAGCACTTGGCGTATTGCACCAAATGCCATGACGCCGGTCAGGTTACTTCTTCTTGGCTTTCTTTTTGGCGACGGTTTTTTTGGCCGGCTTCTTCGCGACTTTTTTCACGACGGTTTTCTTCGCCGCTTTCTTTGCCACGACTTTCTTTTTCGCAGGCGCTTTCTTCACGGCTTTTTTCGCTACCGCTGTCTTTTTCACCGGCGCTTTTTTCACTGCTTTCCTGGCGGCCGACTTCTTGGCTACCTTCTTCGCAACTGCTTTCTTCGCTGGTTTCTTGGTTGCTACTTTCTGTTTCGTAACCTTTTTCGCAGCCTTCTTCACAGCCTTTTTAGCAGCGGCTTTCTTCGCCGGCTTCTCGTCATGGGTTTCCATTACGATCAGGGCAGCAGCAGTGTTGGACGCCGGCACGTGATAGTGGCGATAGGTTTCGGTCACGTTGTTGCCGAGTGAGCCACGCATTGCCATCCACATGACCATTTCGATGCCTTCGGCGCCGCTGTCACGCACGTATTCTTCGTGTTTGATCTTGCGCAGACGCTGTGGGTTCTTCGTCAGATCGTTGAGGAAGGCGGTGTCGAATTTGCTGTTGATCATGCCGGAGCGCTCGCCGTGGATCTGGTGCGACATGCCGCCGGTACCGAACACCACAACCTTCAGGTCTTCCGGGAAGGATTCAACTGCTTTGCGAATGGTTTCGCCCAGACGCCAGCAGCGATCGCCGCTCGGTACGGGGAACATGACAACGTTGACGGCAATTGGAATCACGGCGAATGGCCATTCATCAACCAGGCCACAGGTGATGTTCATCGGGATTGTCAGACCATGGTCAACATCCAGCTCGTTCATGATGCACATGTCGAATTCGTTGATGATCAGGGTTTCAGCCAGATGCCATGCCAGTGCCGAGTGGCCCTTGACGACGGGCACCTTGCGCGGGCCCCAGCCTTCATCAGCCGGTTTGAACTCATCGGCAACGCCAATGGCGAAAGTCGGAATCGTTTCCAGCGTGATCGCGCTGCCGTGATCGTTGTAAACGATGATGGCGACGTCTGGCTTGTGCTGACGCATCCATTCCTGGGCGGCCGGGTAACCATCGAACAACGGTTTCCAGTACGCGTCCTGGGTCAGACCCTGGTCAAAGGCGGCGCCAATGGCGGGAACGTGGGAACAACCAATACCTGCAGTAATTTTTGCCATCTGATTCTTATGCCTTTTTGCCGAAGTCGTTGCCGGATTTGTTGGAGTTGCACAGCACCTTGCCGGCATTGTCGTTCTTGTGTTGGTTGCCTTTCAGTACGCGGCCACCGTCCATCATCATGGCGCGGTAGTTGTCCTGGCCCTGGCCGGTCATTTCGCCAGCCATGAACTGGAAGGAGCGGCCCAGCGTCGCGCCGAACTTGCTCATGTAGTAGATATTGGCGCCGTTCTTGATCATGCCGAGCCAGTCGCGCTCAAGCACGCAGCGGCGTTGATCGGCAGTCAATTGTGGGAAGCGGGTGTCGAGATAGCCGGTTTCGTCAGCAAGGAAAGCCTTGCGGTTTTCGTCCTTCGCCATTGAGGAGCAGAACTTGTTGAGGAAGTAGCCCTGGCGGCAGCGATCGGCGTTGAACAGATAGGTGCCGGGTACTTCCTCGAATTTGGCTTTGAGAGCCTGGATTTCTTTGTAGTCCATGGGAGTGGCCTTTTTAGTTGAAATAACGAGTGAAAGAGAAATTGTGGGTAGAGCGTTAGAGCTTGTTCAGATCGTCGAGCGAATCAACGTAGATGAAACCTTCTTTGACCAGACGTTCGCGCATGTTGTAGATATCGAGACCGAATTCGCCCTTGGCAAGTTTTTCGCGCTTGGCAACTTCGGCAGCTTCGCGCTTCTTCGCAAGGTCACGTACGGCAGCAGCATCGGCGCGTGGTACAACGCATACACCATCTTCATCGGCGACAACCACGTCACCCGGCATGATGTGAACGCCGGCACAAACGATCGGCACGTTCACGCAGCCGAGAGTTTCTTTCACTGTACCTTTCGCGTGAACAGCTTTCGACCAGACGGGGAAGTTGAGTTCGCGCAGATCTTTCACATCACGCACGCCGCCATCGATGATGAGGGCGCGTACACCGCGTGCAAGACAGGAGGTGGCAAGCAAGTCACCGAAGAAACCATCAGTGCTGTCGGCAGTGACCGCACACACAAGAATGTCACCGGGTTTGCACAGCTCGATGGCCACGTGCACCATCCAGTTGTCGCCGGGGTGGGCGAGGATGGTAACGGCGCTGCCGGCGACGCGGTTCTGGCCCCAGGCGGCACGCATGTAAGGTGCCATCAGGCCGACGCGGCCCTGGGCTTCGTGAACGGTGGCGACGCCGAGCAGGGCGATATCGTCAACAACGGCTTGATCGGCACGGGGAATATTGCGGACTGCGACGGGCTTGAACATGGAGGAAGGCTCGCTGACAAAAGGAATTCTGACTGAAAAACTGGCGCGCATTATAGGCGTAGGCAAGACTGGCTCAAACGCATTTTTGCTTGCACAATTGCGGTAAATCATGCGGTTACAACCTTCCGCAGTCGGCAGTTCCCCAAATCAAGAAAGTTTCCCCCGAGGAGAAGTCATGCAAGTTGCAGTTCCCTGTATGTTGATGCGCGGTGGCACGTCCAAAGGTGCCTATTTCCTGGCCAGTGATCTGCCCACAGACCCGGCCAAACGCGACAAGGCCTTGCTCGGCATCATGGGATCCCCTGACAAGCGCCAGATCGACGGGGTAGGGGGTGCGCATCCACTGACCAGCAAGGTGGCCATCGTCAAAAAGTCCGAACGGGCCGGCGTGGATGTCGACTACCTGTTTGTGCAGGTCATGGTCGAGGAAGCCAAGGCAAGCACCTCACAGAATTGCGGCAACATCCTTGCAGGCGTGGGTCCGTTTGCAATCGAGCAGGGTCTTGTGCAGGCGGAGGATGGCGAGACCGTCGTTACCGTCTACATGGAAAATACTGACAGCGTTGCCAAGCAACGTATCCAGACGCCCGGCAGAAAAGTGCAATACGAAGGCGATGCTCGCATCGACGGCGTGCCCGGCTCACACGCGCCGATCATGATCGAGTTTCTCGATGTTGCCGGGTCCAGCTGTGGGGCCTTGTTTCCTACCGGCAACTTCGTTGACGAAGTTAACGGTTTGAAAGTGACGATGGTCGACAACGGCATGCCGGTGGTCATGATCGACGCCCGCGAGCTTGGCCTGCAGGGCGACGAAAGCATTGAAGCGCTGGAAGCCAATACCGAGCTGAAAAAGATCATCGAGGCGCGGCGGTTGAAAGTAGGGCCGATGATGAATCTCGGTGATGTGAAAGACAAAACGGTGCCGAAGATGACGATCGTGTCACCCCCCAAGGCAGGCGGCATTCTGAACACGCGCAGCTTCATTCCGCATCGTGTGCATGACGCGGTAGGAGTGCTGGCGGCTGCCAGTGTGGCGACCGCTGCGAATATTCCGGGGGCGGTGGGTCACGACATGGCCACGATACCGACCGGTCAGCGTCGTGTGTGCGAGGTGGAACATCCCACCGGTACGATGGGGGTTGAAGTGGTGCTGGATGATGATCCGAAAGTGATGGTGCCCAAGAGCACGTCAATCATGCGCACGGCGCGTCTGCTGTTCGCTGGAACTGCTTACTATATCGACCGATAGTCTGGTGCAATCGTAGCCATTCGATGAAAACCGCTTACAACTGGTTTTCGCGAATGGAGCGTGCGAGTTCACTCATTGCCATCGCATTGGAAGGCACCATGCGGGCAATAGGCAGCGTTTCCACCTGCACATTCTTTTCCATGACGATCTGCAGATTGCCGTCGGCAAGACGTCGCAGTCGCAATTCCTTCTGTGTGCGGTCGGCGTAGTAGCTGGAGTGGTATTCCAGTGATACCCGCACCAGTGCGCCATCGTTGGTTTCTTCCACGAGTTCCAGATTCTGCAGGTACAGCTGGATTACGCTCGGCCGCGTGATTTTTACCGTGCGGTCGTCACGCCATTCATTTGGGCTCGACATCGATGGGGCTTTGAAATCCGGCACGTAATGGTTGAAGTAGCCGTTCAGGTCCTTGTGTTGCCAGGCATTGAGCCAGCTCGTGATGAACTGGTTGATGCTGTCGCGATCGCTGGGCAGTGCGCTGACAGCGACGACGTTGGGTTGGACAGCAATGGGCTGACCGATTGGTGTCATCGTGACGCGGATGGCGTCTGGTGCCGGCTGAGTGCTCGGTGCAGCGGTTTGTGTCGCGGCCGGCGTTGCTGCAGTCGGGGTTGTAGCTGCCAGACGGCCTGCGGGCTGCACTTCCACTTCGCGATTCTGCTCGCGCAGGATGCGCAATTGACCGTCCACATCGCGACCTACGACCAGTTCTTTCAGCGTGCGATCGGCATAGGTGGGTGACTGGTAATCCAGCCGGAATCTTACCTTGGTGCCGGTGTTGTCCGTTTCGATCACTTCCAGATCGCTCAACGCAATGTCGATGTTGGCAGGGCGCGTCAGGCTGCGGATGCGGTCATCGCGCCAGGTGCTGCGGCTGTTGTGGTACAGCGGTGCGAAGTCGGTGTGGTAGTAGCTGAGGTAGGCGTCCGGGTCCTGGCTACGCCATGCGGCCAACCAGTTCTGCACCACTTGTTCGAGATCGGTGCCGGTAGCTGCAGGGACAGTCTGAGCGGTTGTGGCGGGTATGGGCGCTGCTGGCGCCGGTGCAGGGGCGAGAGGAGCCGCCGGTGCCGGAGTGGTAGCCACAGCGGGCGCTGGAGCCTGGGGTTCTGGCTGCGCCGGAGCAGCGGGTGGGGCTTGCACAGGTTCTGGGGTGGTCGCCACGGCAGGCGCTGGCTCAGTGGTGGGAGCATTGATCGGCGAGGGCGTGCGGGCGACTTCTGTCTCCACTTCTTCGCCAGGTTTCATGAAATCGTTATAGGCCGACATTACCCGCGGGTAATAGACATACACCGTGCTGAGGGCGGCGACAGCAACAAGTCCATTGAAGGTCGGTTTCAGCCACCGTTTCGTCTCGGGCGGAATATTGTTGATCTGCTCGGCAATGTTGCTGATTACCGTCCCCAGCAAGGCCGGGCTTTCTTCCTTGGGTTCTGCGAGTTCCTTGCGGCCATGCAGCAGCAGGAAGTCCGGATCGCGCAGCGCAAGTTCCAGCGCCGCAATGACAACAGCCGGGCGGCCCTGGGTCTTTTCTTCCAGGGTGGCCAGATAGGGCTCGTCCAGCAGCAGCCGGCCCTTGCCGATATGTTGCAGGAAGGCGGCACAGAACTCGGCGAGCTCCTCGTCTTCGAGCGGGCCGAGCGCATAGTTCAGCGTAATGTCCGCTTGCAGGGCTGCCAGCTCTGGCTGGTTCATGTGGGCGTTGAGGGTCTTGCCGCCGCACAGCAGCAGGCTGATCAGCGGCATTCCGTTGTGTTCCAGTTCCCGCAGTGTATGCAGGCCCTGCAGCGTTTCTGTATTGATTTGCTCCGCGTCGTCAAAGACCAGGATCAGTTTCTGCAGGTCGCGTGGCTTGTTGGAGAGGTAGCGGATCAGCGATTTGCGAAAGCTGAGATCGGCGCCCAGCTTGAAGCGGCGAATGAGCGTGGCTTGCAGGTCGTCGGCACTTTTGGGCGGGGTGCTGAATTCGACGACTTCGAAACTTTCGCCCTTGAGCTCCTTGACCACCTCGGCCAGCACGGCCGTTTTGCCAACACCCGAAGGGCCCGTCAGCTTCACCACTCCATCACTGAACGAGAATACGGTACTGATCCCGCTTATCACTTCCTGATAGGGGCCGATGTTCAAATAAAGGGCTGTGGTGGTGCTCATGCGGTCGGCCTTAATCCGAATTAAGGATAAAAAGACTTATTAATCAGTTATTAATAATACTAAATTTAAGTAGTGCTGCAAGAGTTATTAATAAGGTGTTGTGGGATATGACTAGTTTTGGGAATTTCCTGGCAATTCTGTGGTGAGCTCATAGGCTACAATTTGAAACTGTGTCGCTGGGCATGCACGAGGTTCAGCGTGGCCCAATAAAATAGGGCGAAGGAGGAGGCTCCTTCGCCCTTTGCTTGTTGAGCTGTAACGCGGCTTAGGCGTTACAAATCATCAGCTTACTCGCCGTCTTTGAAGCAGTATGCGCAGACTTTGTTGCCGTCTGGATCGCGCAGGTAGGCAGCGTAGGAGGTCGGGGTGAAAGTACGTGGGCCAGGCTGGCCTTCGTCTTTACCACCAGCAGCCAGACCTTTGGCATGGAATTCACGCACAGCAGCGCGAGTAGGAGCAGCGAAACCGATGGTGCCGCCGTTGGCGTAGGTGGATGGCAGACCGTTGCCTGGCTTCAGTACGATGAATTCAGGACCTTGTGCGCCGTACAGGGTAGCGGTTGGGCCGAAGGCGCCCAGGTTGTTGATGCTCAGCGCGCCCAGGGCAGCGGTATAGAATTTGTTGGCTTTGTCCAGGTCATTGGTACCAACACATACGTGAGTAAAAATAGCCATGATGTTTTCCTTTGGTTGTGAAGCTCAAATAGATAATTGTTTGAAGTTGTGTGAGTAACCTGCTGAAAAAGCAGGTGCCTCGAAGGGTTTGACTACCCCTTATCAGGCCAGGAAATATTGTCGACTTGGCGAAGACAGTGTCCCCCCTGGTGCCGGGGATTATAGGTGCCTGTTTCGCGAAAAGGATAGTGGTCATATTAAGGGAGAATGAGGAAATACAGTGGTCGATTGAGGTCCCTTTCCGGGTGACGTATTCTCCGGGCCATTGTCATGAACTGCCCCCGAAACTGGGCATAAAACCCGAGGCTGCAATGAACAAACGAGACTTTCTGCGCAACAGCACAGGCTTGGTATTGGCGGCGGCCGCCGCTCCTGCACTGTCAGCGGCTTCCAACCGCATCAGCCGTGAGGAATACCAGGTGTATGTCGACAAGTTCAACGCCAACGACATGACCTTCATTGAGTTCTATCACCCCGAGGTTGTGCTTGAGCTGGGCGCTACCGAGATCGTCGGCGACACCGGCATCCGCGACTTCTACGCCAACGTCAAAAAGTACATCAAGGAAACCGTGACCGTGAACGAGTTCATCTCCGATGAAGGCGGCATAGCAGTGGAGATCCCCACCCGCTTTGAGTGTATCGCCGATTGGGAAGATTCCTTCTGGGGTGTCCCGCTGAAAAAGGGCCAGGTCATGCGCATCATCAGCTTCGGCTTCTACAAGGTGCGTGATCGCAAGTTCAGTCGCGTCAAGGCAGCCCGCTACAAGGTGGTCCACGACTGGCAGATGGGCGATCCGCAATCCGCCTGAGGCTTGCTTTGTTGTCACGTCAACGGTCGTCGCTGACTGTCTGATCCTGTGTCCACATCGGAAGTAAACTACTGCCGTCGCCTGGCGACGCCGGTGAGTGCATTGTTTGTCCACTTTCACCCGCTAGATTCCAGCCTTTCATTTTCAGGACCGTACGGCATGAGACACCTTCATTTGTTTCGTAGCAGCCTGTTGGCACTGCTGATTCCAGCTGCCAATGCTGCCTTGGCGCAGGATACTGCGACCGGCGTCGAGATATTCAATGCCACCTGTGCTGCCTGCCATGGCGCCAATGCGCAGGGCGGCCAGCTCGGTCCCAACATCCTGCCGCGTATCACGCAGGACACTGATGCCGCCTTGATCGCCTTTCTGAAAGTGGGCAACCCCACCAAGGGCATGCCGCCTGCGCCTCTGCAGGAAGAGCAGTTCGGCGATCTGCTGGGTTATCTGCGCTTTCTTGCTACCAGTGCTGCCGACAGCGCACCTGTTGATGGCCCCACTGACAACCGCTACTCCTCGATGCCACGCATCGAAAATTTCACACCGGTAACGGAAGAGATGTTGCTGAATCCGTCGCCGAACGACTGGCTGTGGTTCAGCCGTACCGCCGATGCGCAACGCTTCAGTCCACTCGACCAGATTGATCGAACTAACGTGAAGCAACTGGGCCTCGCTTGGTCCAAGGGCTTGCCGGAAGGTCTCACTGAAACGATTCCGACCGTGTACAACGGCATCATGTACCTGACCTTGCCTGGCGGTAATGTGGCAGCACTGGATGCAACCACGGGCGACACGATCTGGCAGTACAACCGCGCCTACGTCAATGAAGGCGCCGGTGGTTCCAGCCGTTCGAAGACGCTGGCGATTTTTGAAGACATGATTTATTTCACCGCGCCGGATGAAACCGTCGTTGCGCTTGATGCGCGTACTGGCGCTATTCGCTGGGAAGCACCGACCAATGGTCGTGGCAATACCACGGGCGCCATCGTTGTTGAAGGCAAGGTCATTTCCAGCGGTACCTGTGGTGGTCGTGGCACACGTGAAGCGTGCAACATCACTGCGCACGATGCCCGCACCGGCGAACTGGCATGGACGTTCTATCTGACCCAGGCGCCGGATGATCTGTTCCCTGGTATCGACAGCTGGTATGGCAAACCGGTTGAGCAACGCAAAGCGTCCTCCTGGGGTTTGCCTGGTTCGTATGACGAAGAAACCCGCACGTTGTTTTGGAGCGTAGCCAACCCTTCGCCGTATACCCGACTGCAGCGTCATGGAGGTCCTGATGCCGTGCCGTTGAAAGCCCCCGTCGATCTCTACAGCGATTCCACGCTCGCCATTGATCCGCAAACCGGCAAGCTCAAGTGGTACTACCAGCATCTGCCCGGCGATGACTGGGATGAAGACATGAATGAAGAGCGCGTGATCCTGCACACGAAAGTGAACCCGGATCCGACCAAGGTGAAGTGGATCAACCCACGTCTGAAGAAAGATGAAGAGCGCGACATCGTCGTCAACGTCGGTGAGGGCGGTGGCATGTGGGCGCTGGACAAACACACGGGTGAATTCCTGTGGGCAACGCCATTCCCGTCGGACACTGAACGCTTCCTCGTCAGTGACATCGATGTTGAAACCGGCGCCACCATCATCAACCGCGAATTGATACTCGACAAACCGGGCGCCAATCGCATCATCTGTTTCTTTAACGCACGCAGTTACTGGCCGAGTGCCTACAGTCCGTTGACCAATAGTTTGTATGTGCCGTACATCAACAACTGTCTGAGCATGACCGCTGCTTCGCCTGCTACGGCAACATCGCCGGCGACACCAGAGAAACGCGTTGGTATTCCATTGCCCGGCAGTGATCTGGCTGAGCTCAATGGCATGACGAAGGTCAACATGGAAACCGGCGAGATCACGCTGTGGCCGTTCGGTGAGATTCCGACCAACAGTTCGGTGTTGGCGACGGCGGGCAACCTGATCTTCTGGGGCGACATCAATCGTCGTTATCGGGCGCAGGATGCGGAGTCGGGTGAAGTGCTGTGGGAAACGATTCTGGGTGGGCCGATTTCGACCAGCAACATTACTTACTCTGTTAATGGCAGGCAGTATTTGGCGGTTATTACGGGGAACAATCTGTCGCATCCTGGTTTGAATACGGGGACGATGGGGCCGATTCGGTTGAATCTTGATAACAGTGGGACGAGTAACGCTATAACTGTGTTTGCGTTGCCGCAGTAGTTCTTATGGCGTCAGTGTAAGCCGAGGGCGGCATGGCACCTCGGCGACACGCCATGAATACATCCCTGTAGGCTTCCCCTCGGCCATCCATGGCCTCGAGTCGTCGCCGAGGTGCCCTGCCGCCC
>JAZKEH010000491.1:0-12152 GCA_040387155.1 Pseudomonadota bacterium
GATGGAGGTTGGGGCAGAATTGGAAGGGGAAGCAGAAAGCGAGCTCATGATCAGTCCAGCAAATCGTATTGTTTCAGTTTCGTGCGCAGTGTGCCGCGGTTGAGGCCCAGCAACTTCGCGGCCTTGCTTTGGTTGTGACGTACCTTGTGCATGACGACTTCCAGCATGGGCGCTTCCACCTCGGCCAGCACTAACGCGTACAGGTCAGTCACCAATTCTGCATCGACGTGTTCAAGATAATCCTGCAGGGCAGTCTTGACGCTGGCGCGCAAGGGCGTCGCTGCGGGACGCAGTGCGCTTCCGTTGGTGATGGTATCTGGTTGGGGTTGCAGGACGTTATCGGTTGTCATGCGGCGGTATCCGTTTGCTGCAAGCGAAAAAAGAAATCATGCAGGTTGTCGATCTGCGCGGCAGTGCTGTCGAGCGCATTGAAATGACTGCGGAATTCGCGTGCGCCTTCATAGCACTCGAGATACCAGGCCACATGCTTGCGTACGTACCCAAGACCGAGATGGGAACCATAGAAATTGTGGAGGTCTTCCGCATGCTGAACAACAAGCTTGTGAATAACGCTGAGCGGCAACGGTTGCGGCAGCGTGCGGGTACGCAGGTACTGGTCGATGTCGCGGAACAGCCAGGGGCGACCGCGCGCCGCGCGTCCAATCATGATGCCATCGGCGCCAGTGTGCGTGAGCACCTGCAAAGCCTTTTCGGCGGAGGTGATGTCGCCGTTGGCAAACAGCGGGATTTTTATCGCGGCCTTGATGGCGGCAATGGTGTCGTACTCGGCATCGCCATTGAACATGCAGGCGCGTGTGCGGCCATGCACGGCGAGTGAGCGGATGCCGCAGTCTTCTGCAATGCGGGCGATCGTAATGCCGTTGCGCATGTCGGGGCTCCAGCCGGTGCGAATCTTCAGCGTTACCGGCACATCGACTGCTTGCACGACGCTCTGCAGAATTTCCCTCACCAAGGGTTCGTCTTTCAGCAGCGCGGAGCCGGCGGCCTGCTTCAGGACTTTTTTGACCGGGCAGCCCATGTTGATATCGATGATCTCGGCGCCCTGTTCGACATTGAGGCGCGCCGCCGCAGCCATCATCGCTGGATCGGCACCGGCAATCTGCACGACGCGGGGTGAGGCTTCATCGCGATGAATGCCGCGCAATTGGCTGCCTTCCGGGCGTGTTACCTGCAGTTGCGCGCTGAGCATCTCGGTGGCGGTTACCGCAGCACCGAACTGGCGACACAGACGTCGGAACGGGCGGTCGCTGATGCCGGCCATCGGAGCGAGTACGACCCTGGAGCCGAGTTGATGGGGACCGATCTGGATCACGGGGAAAACTGACGTAAAGAAGAGGTGGCAATGGTAACTGCGCGGCCTGTCGCAGTCCATGCGGGAGGGCTCACGGTGTGTGCAGTTTCACCGTGTAATTGACTGCATTCTGGCCAGGATCCGCCACTTCCAGCATGACTTGCACAGAACTGCTGGCAGGCATTGCACCCAGCTGTCGCAATTCGGGCGGCAGATATTCCTGCGGCATGAACAGACGGTTCGCGAGCAGCTTGTTGTCGACATCGCTGAACGCCAGTTCAAGATTCGGGAAGGGTTGGGACAGCGTGGAATCGTTGTGAAAGACAAAGCTGACTTCGAGTGCGTCTTCGAAGCGGGGATGGGTGCGCACCAGCAACTGTTGTGAATACAGCGTCGTTGTTTTCCCTGTCACCGGGGGTGCGCAGGTGACGATATTGCAAACCAGTGGCGCCATGAAACTGAAGCGACGATGTGTGCTGAGCTCATCGCGGTGCGTGTAGAGCCATGGCACCGGTAATGCCAACAGCAGAATGACATTCAGCAACAACAGTGCAGCCTGGTTCAGGCGACTGCGCAAGCGGTTGCTGTTGTTGATCGTGACGGGCAGTTCTTCCAGCGAATCCAGATGGTCGTCGTCAAGCGGGCCTAATGCATCCTCATCTGCCAGGGAAGACAAGTGGGCGCGCAGGTCGCGCTTTTCAGCGGTTAGTCTGTAGTCTGGAGTTTCAGCAAAGGGCGCAGTCCAGGATGGTGTTGCAGGTTCCTCGTCGTCAGATTCCTCAGCAGATTCTTCCTCGGACTCTTCGTCGAACTCTTCGTCGGACTCTTCGTCGGACTCTTCCTGGAGCTCTTCGGCCAATTGTTCATCGAATTCTTCTTCGAAATCTTCCTGGAAATTTTCTTCGTATTGCCCGGCTGTGATTTCACTACTCTCATGGCCTGATTGATCGTCAGGTGCGGTAGCCACTGCCGCACTTACATCAAACAGAACGTCATCCGCATCATGGCCTGCCACTGGCTCGCTGTGCTCTTCGTATGTCTCTTCGTCATCGGCGAGATAGTCATCATCGAGCCGCATATCACCCAGCGATATGGCAGGGCCGTCATCGTGCCAGTCAGTAGCTTCAGGAGGAGCGTAGCTCTGTTCGTAGGCAGGGCTGCTCACTTGCCCGTTGCCCTGTTCATTTACCGAGTCATTCTCCGGTTCTTCACGGAGGCGCTCGGGTGTGTTGTCAGGCGGGCGGGAATTGTCGTCCGATGGAGACCAATGTTCCTCTTCAAGTTCATCCGCTGATTCAAGCTCCTCGACGACATAGCCATCAGGATGCTTGATGCGGATTTCATTGGCGCTGGCAGAAAACACGCCAAGGCAGGAACCACAACGAACAAGTCCATTGGCGGCGCTCAGTTGTGCTGTAGACACCCGAAAAGACGTCTGGCAGTGGGGACATTGGGTCAGAAGAACCGTCATTTATGAGCTGTCGTCAATAAGTGCGCACTATTGTGTGGCAGGCGAAGGAGCAGTGGGAAATGTACAAGATTTTTACGAAAGAAAGAGCTTTCCACCCAAATTATTTGTGGGAAAATTGCCGCCCTTCGATTTCCCCGGGTTGTTGACTTGATGAGCAGTCAAACCGATCAGCGTCTCGCGACGGTGTGTCTGGCAGCTATAGGTGTGGTGTTTGGTGATATCGGTACCAGCCCCCTTTACACGCTGAAAGAAGTTTTTGCCGAGCACAATCACATTCTCCTCACTGAAGCCAATGTGATGGGTGCGGTGTCGACGATATTCTGGGCGTTGCTGTTGGTGGTAACGCTTAAGTACGTGGTGTTGGTGTTGCGCGCTGACAACCGTGGCGAGGGCGGCATCATGGCCTTGCTGGCGATGGCGTTGTCCACGGCTTCCAAGGATTCGCGTCGCAAAACCTGGCTGCTTGCAATTGGCACCTTTGGTGCTGCGTTGTTCTACGGCGACAGCATTATCACGCCGGCTATTACAACGCTAAGCGCGGTGGAGGGTCTCGAACTGGTCGCGCCAGCGATGAAAGAATATGTGCTGCCGGTATCAGTCAGCATTCTGGTGGGCCTGTTTCTGGCGCAACGCCGGGGCACGGAGAAAATAGGCAGGCTGTTCGGGCCTGTCATTACTGTGTGGTTCATCGTGCTGGGCGTAGTCGGAATTTCCCAGATTGTCAGAGCGCCCCAAATTCTCGCCGCATTGAATCCTCTCTACGCATTCGAATTTCTCGCCGAGCGTGGCGTGGCAGTGTTTCTTCCGCTGGGCGCTATCGTGCTGGCGCTTACCGGTGCTGAAGCACTGTATGCCGACATGGGGCATTTCGGACGCAAGGCGATCCAGATTTCATGGATGAGCCTGGTGTGGCCGGGGCTGGTATTGAACTACCTCGGTCAGGGTGCCTTGTTACTTACCCAACCGGAAGCTGTCACCAATCCTTTCTACCTGTCTTTCCCATCCTTGCTGCTGATTCCCGCTGTCGTGTTATCGACAGCCGTTTCTGTCATTGCGTCACAGGCGGTTATTTCAGGGGCCTATTCGGTCACGCAACAAGCGATTCATCTTGGGATGTTGCCGCGCATGCACATCGTTCACACGTCCAGCAACAAGGCGGGCCAGATCTATGTGCCGGCCGTGAACTGGATACTGCTGTTGGCGGTGTTGACCGTTTGTATCAGCTTCGGTTCCTCTTCCGCGCTTGCCAGCGCTTACGGAATCGCTGTCACGGCTGCGATGATGATCGACACACTGCTTACCTTCTTCGTTGTGCGTTACAAATGGCGTTACCCGCTGTGGATTGCCTGCAGCGCCACTGTGTTCTTCCTGATAATAGACGCGATGCTGGTAATTGCCTGCTCCTTCAAGATTCCGGATGGCGGCTGGTTCCCGCTGGTATTGGGCCTGTCGCTGTTCACAACAATGTGGACGTGGAAGGAAGGTCGCGACATGTTGATGCACCACATCCGCGAAGGTGATCCCAACCTGCTGGATTTCGTGCGTACTCTCAATAGCAGCGCGATTCCGAAAGCGCCGCGCACAGCTGTCTTTCTGGTTTCCAATCCCACTACAGTGCCGCAGGCGCTGCTGCATAACATCAAGCACAACCTGACGCTGCACGAAAAAAATCTCATCGTAACAGTCAAGTTCACTGACGAACCATTGGTGGACCTCGAGCATCGTTTGCGTGTGCATGAGCTTGGCAATGGCTTCTGGCAGATCGCGATCTACTTTGGCTTTACCGAGCAGCCTGATGTGCCGAAGGCGCTGGAGCTTTGTAATGCGCAGGGATTGAAGTTTGACCTGTATACGGCGTCTTTCTTCATTAGCCGGGAGACCGTGGTACCGAGTCCAGGCAAGGGGATGGCGCTATGGAGAGAGAGTCTGTTCGCTGCGATGTCGCGCAACGCCGGCAGTGTCGTGGCATATTTTGCGCTACCGCCTTCGCATGTCATCGAGCTGGGAACGCGCGTGCATATCTGACGCAATGGCTTATTGATCAATTCTGGTGGCAGTAATCCGTACCCAGTCACCTTCGGCAACAACAACGAATTCGCGGAACCAGCGCTGATAGCTGTCAATCACTGCATCGGCCTGCTCCCGCAAAATGCCGGACAGCAATATCCAGCCGCCGCTTTGCACTTGCAGCGCCAATACTTCCGCCAGTTGTATCAATGTGCCTGCCAGGATATTGGCCATCATGCCGTCCACCTTGTGCACGGCGCCGCTGGCAATTTGCTGCATGAAGTCATTGGGCAGGTAGATGGGGAAGCGCGCACTGTCGAGACTGTTCTTCGAGCAGTTATCGGCAGTTGCGGTCAATGCCTGTGGGTCATTGTCGATGCCGTACACCGTGCTGGCGCCAAGCAGCAGTGCGGCTATGCCGAGAATCCCCGACCCGCAGCCGTAGTCCACAAGCGTCAACCCCTTGAGAGGTTGTGCATCAAGCCATTGCAGGCACAGTGAAGTGGTTGGATGAGTGCCAGTGCCGAACGCGAGACCTGGATCGAGTAAGAGCACGGTGTTGCCGGGTTGCTGCATCGCGGCGAGTTGCTGCTGATTGCGTGCGGCCCAGTAATTGGCCTGCTCAGCATCGGGTTGCCATTGTGTTGCAGGGGTTTGACCAGCGGGTTGCTGCGGCTGGTACCAGCTGGGGCATACCCACAGATGGCGGCCGAACTGCATGGGTTTGAAGTCATCGAGCCAGGCGCGAATCCAGTCTTTGTCAGCGAGAATGCTGTGACGAATGGTTGGCAGCGGGCGCGGTTGCCAGGCTTGTTGAAAATCATGCAGCAAGGCGATGCTTGCCGCTTCGTCGGTATATTCTTCGGTGAAGAGCGCGGTCAGCACCAGCTTCTGCCATAGCGGTGTTTCACCGACTGGTGGCTCGAACAGCGGCTGATCTTCGGCATCCGTCAGCGTGATGGAAACCGCACCCAGGTCGAGCAATACGGTTTCCAGCGCTTCTGCATCGGCACTGACTGTCTCCAGTCTGAGTTCCAGCCAGCTCATGCAGCTATACTCAAACGACTATTAATGACCGCCGCCTGCGCCGCCATTTTTCTTCTTCAGCATGGCTTCGAGATAGTGGATGTTGGTGCCGCCCTTGCGGAAGCCGGGATCACGCATGATTTCGCCTTGCAGCGGAATGTTGGTCTTGATGCCGTCGACGATCATCTCTTCCAGAGCATTCTGCATGCGACGTATCGCTGCATCACGATCCGGGCCATAGCTGATCAGCTTCGCAATCAATGAATCATAGTAAGGCGGCACGGTGTAACCGCTGTACATGTGCGAGTCGACACGAATACCGATACCGCCTGGCGAGTGGTAAAGGTTCACCTTGCCGGGGCTTGGCAGGAAGGTGTTCGGATCCTCGGCGCAGATGCGACATTCGATGGCGTGGCCTAGCAGCTTCACTTCTTCCTGCTTGACCGACAAGCCAAGGCCGGAGGCAATGCGCAATTGTTCCTTCACGATGTCGATGCCGGTGACGCGTTCCGTGACCGGATGCTCTACCTGCACGCGGGTGTTCATTTCAATGAAGTAGAACTTGTCGTCCTGATACAGGAACTCAAGCGTGCCGGCGCCGCGGTATTTGAGATCTTCACACGCCTTGATACAGGATTTGACGATGCCTGCACGCACATCGGCCGGAATGCCAGGGGCCGGAGCTTCTTCCACCACTTTCTGATGACGTCGCTGCATCGAGCAGTCACGATCGCCCAGACAGATGGCATTGCCTTCGCCATCACCGATGACCTGGATTTCAACGTGGCGCGGATTGTCGAGAAACTTCTCCATGTACACGACATTGCTGCCGAAGTAGGAGCCGGCTTCGTTCTGCGTTACCTGGATGGAGCTGAGCAGATTGGCTTCTTCATGCACGACGCGCATACCACGACCACCACCGCCAGCAGCGGCCTTGATCATGATGGGATAGCCGATCTTGCGTGCGATCGCGAGTGTGCGGTCGGTATCTTCGGTTACGGGACCGTCAGAACCGGGTACGGTCGGAACGCCGGCTTTGCGCATTACTTCAATGGCGCTGACCTTGTCGCCCATTGAGCGAATGGTTTCCGGACGCGGGCCAATAAAAACGAAACCGCTGCGCTCGACCTGCTCGGCAAAGTTGGCGTTTTCCGACAGGAAGCCGTAGCCGGGATGCACGGCGTCGGCGCCAGTGACTTCCATTGCGCTGATGATGCGCGGAATGTTCAGGTAGCTTTCCAGCGAAGAGGGCGGGCCGATACAGACAGATTCGTCTGCCAGGCGAACGTGCATCAGGTTGCGGTCAGCCGTTGAATGGGCAGCCACGGTTTTGATGCCGACTTCCTTGCAGGCGCGCAGGATGCGCAAAGCAATTTCGCCGCGGTTGGCAATGAGGACTTTTTCCAACATGGGTTACGTCCTCGCTCAGGAAACGATGATGAGCGGCTGGTCGTATTCCACCGGCTGGCCATCTTCTACCAGCAGGGCTTCCACCACGCCGGACCTGCCGGCCTGGATCTGGTTCATCATTTTCATGGCTTCAACGATGCCGATGACATCGGTGGCCTTGATGGTCTGGCCAACGGCAACAAAGGGTGGCGAGTCAGGTGACGGCGAACGGTAGAAGGTGCCCACCATTGGTGATTTGACGGCTTCGCCTTTATGGGCTGGTTTTGCTGCTTCAGCTGGTGCTGCCGCAGCCATTGGGGCGGACGGGGCTGGCATATGGTGCATGGGCTGTTGCACGTAATACTGCTGCTGCGGCGCGCTCTGTGGATAGTTGCGGCTGATGCGGACAGTTTCTTCCCCTTCCTTGATTTCAATTTCCGCGACGTTGGACTCTTCCAACAGTTCGATCAGCTTTTTGACTTTGCGTATGTCCATGGTTGCCTCGATAGTTCTTGTAGGGTCGTTGTTTGGTCTGTTCGTTGTTGTTCTTATTATGGTGTTGCGTTGTTGTTATTTATTTTGCTGCTATTTGCTTTGTTTCTATTTGCTTTGTTTCTATTTGTTTTGTTTCTTGGGGTTCCATTGCGGTTTTGCCAGGAAAAGTAGCGAACGTGTCGCTGTATCGACCGTTGCACTTTCCGGGGTTGCAGCTGCTGTCCGGTTAAAGCCGGGTCATTGCAGCCTGGAGAGCAAGCTCATAGCCCTGGGCACCGAGTCCAACAATGGTGCCGACAGCGACGTCAGAAAAATACGAGTGATGGCGGAAGCTTTCCCGCGCATGCACGTTGGAAAGATGCACTTCGATAAACGGAATGCTTACAGCCAGCAAGGCATCTCGCAGCGCCACGCTGGTATGGGTGAAAGCAGCAGGGTTGATCAGGATGAACTTGACGCCGTCGGCTTTGGCTTGATGAATGCGGTCGATCAGGGTTGCTTCCGCATTGCTTTGCATGACTTCAAGATTGTGGCCTGAATCTGCTGCCAACTTCTTCAAACGTGTTTCGATATCCGCCAAAGTCAACTTTCCATAGACTTCGGGCTCGCGGGTGCCGAGCAGATTCAGATTGGGGCCGTTCAGCACCAGAATTTTAGCCATCGTGACTTTCTCCAAACTCTGGCACATTTTCGCCAACTGCCAGAAGTTTGTACATATCTTCGTTGAATTCTTGGCTATTTTCTGTAATTGCCAAGTAACTTTTAGTTCAGCGGGACATCTGACCGCTGACGAAGAGGATAAGTTCCGGCCGTGCAGCCGCTAGAGGCCGTCTATTCAGGCAGCTTTATCTGGAGGGCTTTCTGTTGCGGCGGATAGCAGTAGCGCTCTTTCGCGCATCCTTGGAACTGAAGACTCAACGCTAACTCACCGTTTTGAGGGGTCAGGCCGGCAGTGGAGAGGGGAAGGGTAAGCCTGACGGCGTCGAAGTAGACCTTGGTTTCGCCAAAGAATTCGTCAGTCAGGGAGGTCGCTGGCGGCAAAGACAGCAAGAGCGACTTGCCGCTGGAATTCAGCAAGGCCAGTTTGTCCTGGTACAGGTAGTGCCCCGGTTGTATGGCCCAGCTCAGGATCAGGTTGCGATCCCCCTCGATAAAGGCGGTAAGTACAAAGGCCTCATCAACAGGGAGCACGTCGGAATCCGAATTGCGCAGCGGGTTTGCTTCGGTGTTGCTGACGGAATCTGAACTGAGGGGATTCAGGCCTGGGGTGGTTCGCTTGGACTGCAGCGTCTGGGCGGACGCCAGGACGGGAAGCAAAGCGGCAAGCAACAAGCCCAGGCCAATCCTTGTCTTGAAGGACACCCCGCCGGTTGCGGGCGAGGTATCGGTCGAGACATCAGGCTTCATAGCGCTCGAAGACCAGCGTGGCATTGGTGCCACCAAAACCAAAGCTGTTGGACATCACAGCATTCAACTGCTTGTTGTCGATGCGTTGGCGCGCAATCGGCAGATCGGCTACTTCAGGATCGAGATTGTCGATGTGGGCCGAGGCGGCAACGAAATTGTTCTGCATCATAAGCAGGCTATAAATGGCCTCTTGCACACCAGTGGCGCCCAGCGAGTGTCCGGTCAGTGACTTGGTCGAGCTGATGGCTGGCATGGTCATGTCGGCAAAGGTTTGGCGAATGGCGGCAGCTTCCTTGACATCGCCTACCGGAGTGCTGGTGCCATGGGTGTTGATGTAATCAATCGGGTAGCGCGCTGTGCTCATGGCCATCTGCATGCAGCGCATGGCGCCTTCGCCTGAGGGAGCCACCATGTCTTCACCATCCGAGGTGGCGCCATAGCCAGTCAGCTCGGCATAGATTTTGGCGCCACGTGCCACCGCGTGTTCCAGTGCTTCGATAACCAGCACGCCACCGCCACCGGCAATGACGAATCCATCGCGATCCACATCGTAGGCACGGGAGGCGCGGGCAGGCGTTGCGTTGTATTTCGTCGAGAGGGCACCCATCGCGTCGAACATGCAGCTCAGCGTCCAGTGTTCGGCTTCACCGCCGCCAGCGAACACAACATCCTGCTTGCCCAACTGTATCAACTCCATCGCATTGCCGATGCAGTGCGCACTGGTGGCGCAAGCAGACGAAATCGAATAGTTCACGCCCTTGATCTTGAATGGCGTGGCAGAACATGCGGAAACGGTGCTGCCCATCGTGCGGGTGACGCGATAAGGTCCTACGCGCTTGATGCCTTTCTCGCGCAGGATGTCGGCTGTTTCGACCTGGTCTTCAGTAGAAGAGCCGCCGGCTCCCATGATCAAGCCGGTGCGAATATTGGAAACTTCCTGTGGACCCAGGCCTGAATCAGCAATGGCCTGTTGCAAACTGAGATAACCGTATGCGGCAGCGGCACCCATGAAGCGCACATCCTTGCGGTCGATCAGGCTGGCAAAGTCGAGGTCAATGGCGCCAGCGACATGGCTGCGCATGCCGCGTTCTTCATATTGGGGACGATAGACAATACCGCTCTTGCTTTCCCTCAGAGCATTCAGCACCGTCGCCTGGTCGGTACCGATACAGGACACGATCCCCATTCCTGTGACTACTACTCGTCGCATTAACGACACCCTCGCAATTGACTAATCTGTGGTTTAACCGACCTGACACCTGAAGCCAACAGTGGTTGGACAGCGCCGGGTGCTTAGGGTTTCCTGCTAGATCATGTTCTCGTCTGGCTTGAACAGGCCCACCCGCAGACTTTTGGCCGCGTAGATGGGTTTGCCATCCACGTAGACCTGGCCATCTGCAATGCCCATGATCAGCTTGCGCTCGATCAGGCGTTTGATATCCAGCTCGTAAACAACTTTCTTTGCTGTGGGCAGGACTTCACCGCTGAATTTGACTTCGCCGCAGCCGAGCGCCCGACCCTTGCCGGGATTGCCGCGCCAGCCCAGATAGAATCCGACCAACTGCCACAGGGCATCAAGACCAAGGCAGCCGGGCATTACCGGGTCGCCTTCAAAATGACAACCGAAGAACCAGAGATCGGGATGGATATCCAGTTCTGCCAGGATGCGACCCTTGCCATCTGAGCCACCGGTGGAGTTGATGTCCACAATACGATCGACCATCAGCATGTTGCCAACCGGAAGTCGTGCATTGCCCGGCCCGAACATCTGGCCGTGACCACAACTCAACAACTCATCACGGTTATAACTGCTGCGCGGTTTGAATTCTAAGTTCATAGGGTGCTGCGGGTGCCTTGCGGGGACACGGTCCCGCCGAAAAGAAAGGGATTATATAGCGATAAGACCGGGCAAACCCTAATAATTTACCCGCTACTCTGGCTTATAATCTTTCCGATCAATAACCCTCGCGTATTGACTGAAATAACCGATTCTGCCACTTCGACAACACCGTGCATGAATCACGCAAGACCCCGGGCAAGAACCAACAAGGATTATCAAAGAGGCAAGCATGAGCGAAGCTCCAATCAAGAAATGTCTGTTCCCCGCCGCCGGCTACGGCACACGATTTCTGCCGGCAACCAAGTCCATGCCCAAGGAAATGTTACCCGTCGTCAACAAGCCCTTGATTCAGTATGGCGTTGAAGAAGCGCTTGATGCAGGCATGAGCGGCATGGCCATCGTGACGGGGCGCGGCAAGCGTGCCATCGAAGACCATTTCGATATCAACTACGAACTGGAAGACCAGATTGCGGGCAGCGACAAGGAAAGCTATCTGAAAGAGATCCGCCGCATCATGGATCAGGCAGAATTCTCCTATACGCGACAGATCGAAATGAAAGGCCTCGGTCACGCGATTCTGACCGGGGAAACGCTGATTGGTGATCAACCTTTTGCTGTCGTACTGGCCGACGACCTTTGCTACAGCAAGGATCAAGGCGTGTTGTCGCAGATGGTAGAGCTGTACAAATACTACCGTTGTTCGATTGTTGCCATTGAGGAAGTGCCGCGCAATGAAACCAACAAGTACGGTGTCATCGCTGGCGATGAGATTGCCCCCGGTCTGATTCGTATCAGCAACATGGTGGAAAAACCGAAGCCGGAAGAAGCGCCCAGTAATCTTGCCATCATTGGTCGCTACATATTGACGCCGGATATTTTTGACATCATTCGCAAAACGCCGCCGGGCCGTAACAATGAAGTCCAGATCACCGATGCGCTGCTGACGCAGGCGAAGCAGGGTCGCGTTCTTGGCTATCGCTTCAAGGGACGCCGCTTCGATTGCGGCAGCGTGCCAGGGTTCATGGAAGCCACGCGGTTCTTCTTTGAAAACGTATACAAAGATTAATCAGCACATAAGAACAGCACATCAGAACAGCGCATCAGAATAAATAGGACAGTTGTGGATTCATTTACCTGTTTCAAAGCCTATGACGTACGTGGGCGTATTCCCGACCAGCTCAATGAGGATATTGCCTATCGCATAG
>JAZKEH010000492.1:0-740 GCA_040387155.1 Pseudomonadota bacterium
CAATTACCCTTCCGGAGCAATGCATTAATGAAAGCCTGGCTCGAACAAAAATTTCTGCTGACTGCTGCCGGCACTACGATCAAACGTGAAGTGGTTGCGGGACTGACCACATTCCTGGCGATGGCCTATATCACAGTAGTGAACCCCGACATTCTGTCGGATGCCGGCATGGACTTTGGTGCCGTGTTTGTCGCGACTTGTCTTACTGCTGCCATCGGCACGCTGATCATGGGTGTGGTAGCCAACTATCCGGTAGCGATGGCGCCCGGCATGGGGCAGAACGCGTTTTTCGCCTATACCGTGGTGCTCGGCATGGGCCACAGCTGGCAGGAAGCGCTGGGCGCTGTGTTTATCGCAGGCCTGCTGTTTATCGCACTCAGCTTGTTGCCAGTACGTGAGTGGCTGATCAACTCGATACCGCGTTCATTGAAGCTGGGTATCTCGGCGGGTATCGGGTTCTTCCTCGGACTTATCGCCTTCGCCAATGGCGGTATCGTGATTGGTGATCCCGCCACACTGGTGGGCTTTGGTGACTTTCTCGCACCGCCTGCGCTGTTGATGATGGCGGGCTTCATTCTTATTGCGGCACTGACAGCACGCAACATCATGGGCGCTGTCGTTATCGGCATGCTGGTGGTGACTGTCATCGGCTGGTTCACCGGCATTGCAGGATTCACCGGTGTGATGTCGGCGCCGCCGTCGCTGGCACCTGTTTTTCTGCAACTGGAAATCGGCAACCT
>JAZKEH010000492.1:750-4578 GCA_040387155.1 Pseudomonadota bacterium
GATCTGTCGATGATCACAGTGGTGTTGACGATCCTGCTGGTCGATATCTTTGACACCGCTGGCACCTTGGTCGGTGTGGCTTCACAAGCAGGCATGCTGGATGAACAGGGACGCTTGCCCCGGTTGCGGCAGGCACTGCTGGCAGACTCTACCGCGACGATGCTCGGTGGTCTTATCGGCACGTCGTCGGCTACCAGCTATATCGAAAGCGCGGCGGGTGTGCAGGCTGGCGGTCGTACTGGCCTCACCTCTGTCATCACCGCAGGCTTGTTCCTGCTGTGTTTGTTTTTCGCTCCACTGGCACAGAGCATTCCCGGTTACGCGACTGGCGCTGCGCTGTTGTTCGTCGCCTGTCTGATGGCGCGTTCGCTCGAACATTTACAGTGGGATGACATTACCGAAACGGCACCGGCGATTCTGACAGCGCTGGCGATGCCGTTTGGCTATTCGATTTCCGATGGCATCGGCGTCGGCTTTATTGCGTATGCCGCGATCAAACTCGTCGCCGGCCAGGGCCGCAGCTGTCCGCCTACCGTGTTCGTCATCGCTGTCATCTTTGCCTTGAAGTTTGCCTTCCTCGATTAAGCCCAGGGTTGTTGCCATGAATACAGAAGTCCTCGTTGCGCAGCGCAAGTTCACGCACTGGCTCGACGACAGGTTCAAGATCACGGCGCGCGGCTCCACGCTGAAAACCGAATTTCTGGCGGCGGTGACGACGTTCGCGACGATGTCGTATGTGCTGGCGGCACATCCGCAGATCATGGCGGATGCCGGCATGGATCGCGCAGCGGTCATTACGGTGACTGCGCTGGTCGCTGGTTTGTTTTCGATACTGATGGGACTGATGTCCAACTTCCCGATGGCGCAAGCGCCGGCGATGGGTTGCAACGCGTTGTTCACCTACACCATTGTGCTTGGCATGGGCATTCCATGGCAGGGTGCACTGGGGCTGGTATTCTGGAGTGGCATTTTCTTTCTGGCACTCAGCGTCAGCGGCGTGCGGCGACTATTGATGGAAGCCTTTCCCGAGGCGCTCAAGTGTGCGCTGACTGCCGGCATTGGCCTGTTCCTGCTGATGATCGGCCTGAAGGGCGCGGGTGTTGTCGTTGGCACCGCGCCGCCGGTATTGATGCAAATCGGTGACATGTCACAACCGTCGGTACTGCTGTGCATTGTCGGTGTGCCGTTGGTAATGGCGCTGATGGCGCGCAAGATTCCGGGCGGCATCATTGTCTCGATCGCGATACTGACCATCATTGGCTTCTTCATACCGCTCGCTGATGGCAGCCGTGCTGTTACCGAGATGCCGACTGCCCTTATGTCGATGCCGGTGCCGTTCGACGATCTTTTCCTGGCCCTCGACTTCGGCTATCTGTGGCGCAACTTCGGCCAGAGTTTTCCGGTGCTGCTGTCGCTGATATTCATTGACCTGTTCTCGTCACTCGCCGCGATGAGCGCGATGTGCAAACGCGCTGATCTGGTCGACAAGGACGGCAACATGATCAATGCCAAGGTCGCGCTGTCGGCCGATGCACTGGGCGCCGTTGGCGCCAGTCTGCTGGGCACTTCCACTGGTATCGTTTATGGCGAATCTGCCGCTGGTATTGAGAGCGGTGGACGCACAGGTCTCACGGCGATCTTCGTCGGCGTGTTCTTCCTGTTTGCGCTGTTCTTCAACCCGCTGTTCCTGATCATCCCTGCGCAGGCTACTGCGCCAGCACTCGTCTTTATCGGCTTCCTGATGTTCGCTGAAGCCGGCCGTATCAACTACAAGGACACGGTAATGAGCGGCAGTGCGATCCTGACGATCGTGTTGATGACGACAACGTCGATCAGTGACGGGCTGGCCATTGGTCTCATTGTTTACGTGGCAGCGATGCTGCTGAGCGGACGCCGCGCAGAGATTCCGCCGATGTCGTACGTATTGGCGTTGTGCTTCGGCGCCTATTACGCACTGGCCTGAACCGGACAAACTTCAGCGCGCCGCGCAGGAGCTTTGATGATTGCCTACACACCGGCCAAGGTGGCCGACTCGATCCCGCTGATCGATATTGGGCGCAGCTTTTCGCCCGCGCTCGCCGACCGCAAGGCAGTAGCCTGGGAAATCCACAAGGCCTGTCGCGAGACTGGCTTCTTCTATGTGAGCTCTCATGGCGTTGCCAGTGAGTTGATCGACAGCCATCTGCAGTTGTGTCATGAATTTTTCTCGCTGCCACTCGAAGAGAAACAACAGGTCAGCATCAAGCTGTCACCCTGTAATCGCGGCTACGAAGGCTTTGCTGCGCAAACCTTGAATGCGGGAGCCGCGCCCGATCTGAAGGAAGGCTTCCTGATTGGCAATCACATGGGGCCGGAGCATCCCTATGTGCTGCAAGGGGTGCCGAATTGTGGGCCGAACCAGTGGCCGGCGAATCCGCCGCAGTTCAAACAACGGTTCATGGACTACATCGATGCTGTCAGCAAACTGGGTTTGCATCTCACGCGTTTGCTGGCACTGTCGCTGGAATTGCCGGAGGACTATTTCGACAAGGGCTTTGAACAGCCTGGCTATATCGGCCGTTTGCTGCACTATCCACCGCGTCCGCTGGACATGCCGCCTAACCAACTGGGTGCCGGCGCCCACACCGACTGGGGCATGCTGACCATTTTGTTGCAGGACGAAGTTGGCGGGCTGGAAGTCGCCAATGCCAAGGGGGAGTGGCTGACCGCACCGCCGATCAAGAATACCTTTGTTATCAATACCGGGGAGCTGATCAAGGTGATGACCAATGGGCTGTATCACGCCAATCTGCACCGCGTCATCAACAACGAAAGTGGCAGGAGCCGCTACTCCTCCCCGCTGTTTTTTGATCCTGACTATTTCTACAAGGTGTCATGTGTCCCAACTTGCCGGCCTGAGGGTGCTACCGGCCCTTTTGCTGAAATCACGCTGGGTGAGCATATCGACCATATGTATCGCCTGACTTTTGGCCAGGGCAGCTGAACGCGCAATTTGTATTGCCAACCCGAATGTCGATTCTCCTTGCACATTCCGCCCCTAACATCGCCTCTCCAAAACAAGACAGCCATCCCCAATTTTCGGAGAGGATCTTTATGTTGCGCGGGATTTCCCTGCTTTGCCGGCACAGTGTGTTGCCTTTGATGTTGTTGGTTTCCGGTGCCGCCACGGCCCAGTTTGGCAGCCCGGTACTTGGGGAAGGTCCCTGGGTAATCCAGACCGCCCAGACCAAGATTGAGTTATCGGTAGTTGCCCGCGGCATGGAACATCCATGGAGTCTGGCCTTCCTGCCGGGCGGCGACATGCTGGTGACTGAACGGGCTGGCAACCTGCGCGTGATTCATGACGGCAAGCTGAATCCGGAAGTCATCGCCGGTGTGCCACCCGTGTTTGTCAAAGGCCTGCTGGGCTTCATGGAAGTGCTGCCGCATCCTGACTTTGCGCAGAACCATGTGGTGTACATGACCTACCACAAGGAAATTGCTGCCGAGCAGATCGCTGTTGTGCTGGCCAGCGCCACCTTCAATGGCACGGCGTTGACGGATGTGAAGGAATTGCTGGTGTCGGATACCTTCGACGGTGCTGGCGCCGCCGGTGCCCGCCTTGTGTTCGGCAAGGACGGCAAGTTGTACATGAGCATTGGTGCGTCGCGTGATGACTCAGGCCAACGACCTGAGCGTTTGCGTGGCAAGATCCTGCGTTTGAATGACGACGGCAGCGTGCCGAGCGACAACCCCTTTGTAGGCAAGGAAGGTTATCGTCCGGAGATTTTCTCGATGGGACATCGCAATCCATCAGGCATGGTGGTGCACCCTGAAACCGGCGAACTG
>JAZKEH010000493.1:0-1623 GCA_040387155.1 Pseudomonadota bacterium
CACATCTTCACCGCGCTGCATCGCCTCGATGTCGTCAAGGAAACGTTTGCGAATCAGCACAATACCGCCGTCACTCGACGCCAGCGTTTCACGTGTGCGATCCGCAATGCGACCCTGTCCGATCCACGCGACGAAGTCCTGGTTCATTACGTGGCTGGTAATCCAGCGGCCGCTCTCATCGCGTATCGGACTGAACCAGGTCGGCACGGATTGTTGTACGTAAGGCTCGCGGCCTTTCGGTACCCGCATGAAGAACCACGCGACACTGAGCGTGTTCTCATCATCAATCGGCACCCGCCATTCGAAATGGCCGCCAAGATAGAAAGCATTTGGCCACAGCGCCACGCGGCCCGTGGTCCAGTATGGATCCTTCTCGCTGCCGCCTTCGCGCACGCGCTTGTAGACGAAGCCGTGCTCGAACTCCTCGAATTTCAGCTGCAGATGTTTCGCCGCATAGGGACCGTCCTTGCCCTGCAGTCGCAGACTCCAGTTGTCATGCATCCATTCGAAGTGGACCGGATCGCAGGAATTCTCCTGGCACTGGAACCAGTTGCACGGCACTTCTGACACTACCACTTCGCGAAAACCGTTCTGCCACGTGAGGGGTTCCCATATCGGTAACTCCGGTGCAGGCAGCGGTCCCATGTAGGTAAACAATAAGCCTGCGCATTCCTTCACCGGATAGGCTTTGATGCTGCAGCGCCGCGTCGCACGCAACTCCGGCCGTACTGTGTCCTCGTAAGGCTGTTCAACACACGCGCCCTTCTCGTCATAACGCCAGCCGTGGTAGTTGCAGCGAATGCCGCTCTGCTCGACGAAGCCGTACGACAGATCAGCACGCCGATGCGCGCAATGACGATCAACCAGGCCATACACACCATTCAGATCCTTGTAGAGCGTCAGATCCTCGCCCAGCAAGCGCACGGCCTTGATCGGCTTGTTGTCGAACTCACTGGCGCCCGCAATCGGATGCCAATAGCGGCGCAGGTACTCGCCCATCGGCGTGCCGGCGCTGACCTGGGTCAGGGTTTGGTTCTTTTCAGCGGACAGCATGCGGGACTCCCGTTCTTTAGCGCACTACGTAAGGCGATTGACTGCTGTCTGGGCAGCCGCAGCGGCCAGCACATTCTGCAACGCCTGCAATTCAGGTGGTTTGACGAGATGATAACTGAAGCCTGCAGCAGCGGTGCGACGGCGATCACCCTGTTGTCCCCAGCCAGTGAGTGCAACGAGTACAACATTCTCCAGCCCCGGTTGTTGCCGCAGGCGAAGCGCCACTTCATAGCCGTCCATGCCGGGCATGCCTATGTCGAGAAATATCACATCCGGCGCGTAGTCACGCACCAATTCGATTGCCGCGTTGCCAGCATGCGCTACGCGGACCTCATGGCCTTGCAACTGCAGCAGCATCTGCAGGCTTGTCGCCGCATCCTGATTGTCATCGACGATCATCAATCGCAGCGCCGTAACCGCGCGCACCGGCGTGAGTGCTGCAGGCACCGCTGCGGTATCGGTGCCTGTATCCCGCGCGAGCGGCAACCGCACGATGAACTCACTGCCCTTGCCGAGGCCGTCACTGTGTACGTCGATGGTGCCGTTGTGCATTTCCACCAGATTCTTCGC
>JAZKEH010000494.1:0-1972 GCA_040387155.1 Pseudomonadota bacterium
CGGAAATCACATTGCCTCGCTTTCGTCCTCTGCTTGTCGAGTCTGAGTCTCGGCTTACCTAATGGCCAAAATAAAAGAGGAGGGGCGAAAGCTGTCCGACGTTCGCTCCAACAAGTGGACAAGTCAAAAAAAGCTACCGCACTATCGGTTAGCTCATGCGTTTTTCAACCGTAATCGATATGGGGCTCAAACATGATGGAACGTCACAACTCAGCTTTGGCTGGATTGAAGGTCATCGACTTAACTGGCGGGTTAGCTGCTCCATCTGCTGCGATGTTCCTTGCTCAGTACGGTGCCAATGTCATAAAGGTCGAATCACCGCATGGAGGAGATTGGGCCCGTATCATATCGGGACGCTCTGGCGGTCACTCTGTCTTTTCAATTTATTGCACGTTGGGGAAACGATCGATTGCGATCGACCTGAAAACTGCTGAAGGAAAGGAAATTCTTTGGCGCCTTTTGAAAGGTGCTGACGTCTTTATGGAGGCTTTTCGACCGGGGACTATTAAACGTTTTGGCTTCGGATATGAGGCCGTCAGTAAACGTGAGCCTCAAATTATCTATTTTTCGTTGTCGGGATTTGGGCAAGTCGGGCCGATGGCTGACCGGCCCGCGATGGATCCCGTGTTGCAAGCATTCACCGGCATTGCCGACGAAAACCGTGGCATTCTGGATAACCTTCCGAAGCGCGTCGAAATGTCAGCCATTGATATGTTCAGCGGATTGCTTGCTTTTCAGGCAATTGCGATGGCCCTTTATGAGCGAAAGAGTGGAGGGGCCGGCCGATATATAGAGACAAGTTTGATGCAGGGTGCGGCCCTCTTGAGTTCAAACCGCATGATGCGCAGCTATCTCGAGCGTCATCGATCACCTACCCGCGCACTGTCTGCAATATTCAATACCGTGGATGGCGCAATAAACTTCTCCATGGCTCGCCCAAGTGATTGGGAGCCGTTCTGCGAAGCTATTGGCTACCCAGAATTGGCCGCTGACAGCCGCTTCATTACGGCCGAAGGAAGATCTGAGAACTTTAATGAATTGATCCAAATTCTCGCAAGAATGTTTGAGCAGCGACCTACTGCCTGGTTCGAGGAGCGTTTGAGTGCCAAACAGCTGATGAACGGACGGGTCAATACCTATCTGCAATTTCTTCAGGAGGAACAAGTTGAGGTGTCAGGCATCATTTCGTGGCTGGCACAGCCAGATGTTTCAGAAAAAATGCCTGTGCCTAACATTCCCGGACTTCCGCCGTTTGAGAGCGGCAGCAAGCGGGCGCATGCTCCCCTTTTCGGTGAAAACACGATCGAAGTACTCAATGAATACGGGTATAGCGACGCTGACATATCGTCACTTCTCGAACGAAAAATTGTCGACGTGTCCCACCCAATGGAGAGCGACGCTGCCAGCCGACGCTGAACGGCCTGAGCCCCGTGTAGTACAGGCGGCAGGCCGCCACTGATTTCGGACTTACCGGCTGTATCGGCTGAAAGGCCGACAGCTTCGCCTGACAGTGAAACGGCGCAAACGCATCAGGCTGCAACGCGGTCGCGCGTATTTGACTACGGGATCCAACCAGCATTGGAGTATGAATTTCGTTCACGACCGAATCGATGGCCGCACGTTTCGCATTCCAACCTCAATCGAACGTATTGTGCGGGCAAGGTCGCCTGACCGCCGGGTCGCCCGAGTTCGACACCAAGTTGTATAAGCCATTGATCTGTATAGGCGCCGCCTTTCGGCTGCCACTACAACAGGGTCAGTTGAGCGTCGTGCGTGGGCTTCTTGATCTTCAATGCATCCAGCACATCGGCGTGGCGTTGGGCGATGGTCGACACACCCTGGATGGGTGCAGCGTTGTTGATGCTCACGCTGTGGCGCTGGATGCGCCGCAGGTCGGCAAGTGCGGATTCCGGCGATAGCGGGCTGCCAGCAAGCTTCAGACGCTGGCGCATCACGCGGTACAGGATCAGTG
>JAZKEH010000494.1:1982-2240 GCA_040387155.1 Pseudomonadota bacterium
CCCGGATCCGCTCGGGCAGGCGGTGGAACACCGGTGCAATCTCGATCTCGGACTTGAGCACCCGGAACCCCCGCTCGATGTCGGCCAGCGCCTTGTAGCGCCCCACTACCTCGTGGGGCTTGAGATCTTGGACGTTGGTCACCAGCAGCAGCTTGCCGTCCATCGCCTCGGCCCGCGCCAGTGCCGTCTGGTCGATGTCATAGGTGAACAGATCTGACTTCAGGTCCACCCGCAGGATGCGCGCCAGGTGCGCATCGC
>JAZKEH010000495.1:0-4479 GCA_040387155.1 Pseudomonadota bacterium
GATGCTTACAAAGGTGGAGTACCTGAAGCCGACCGAGCACAAGAACTTCGCCATTATCGATGGCGCGATGAACGACATCATTCGTCCGGCGCTGTATCAGGCCAACATGCAGATCGTGCCGGTGATGCAGCAGCCTGCGGCGTCGGCAACGTCGCTGGCGTGGGACATCGTTGGTCCGGTGTGTGAATCCGCTGACTTTCTCGGCCGCAATCGCGAGCTGTCGCTGCAGAGCGGTGACCTGCTCGCGGTGTTGTCCGCTGGCGCCTACTGTTTTGCAATGAGCTCGAACTACAACACCCGCAACCGCGCCGCCGAAGTGATGGTGGATGGCAGCCAGCACACGCTGGTGCGCCGCCGCGAAACCTTTGCTGACCAGATGGCGCTCGAAGCCATGCTGGAGCGCTGAGGCAATCATGACGCTGCACTTCACCAAGATGCACGGGCTCGGCAATGACTTCATGGTGCTCGATCTCGTGCGCCAGCAAGTCGAGCTGAGCAATGCTTTGGTGTGCCAGTGGAGCCATCGCCAGACTGGCGTTGGTTTTGACCAGTTGCTGATTGTCGAATCGACGCACGCCGCCGGCTGTGATTTTTCGTATCGCATCTACAACGCCGACGGCGATGAAGTGGAGCATTGCGGCAATGGCGCGCGTTGCGTAACGCGGTTTGTGCGCGACAAGGGTCTTACCACCAAGAGTGAACTGACGTTTGAAATGGCGCGCGGCACTATTGCTACCAAAGTGGAAGCCGACGGCCAGATCACTGTCGACATGCGGCCACCGTTGCTGGCGCCTGCACAGATTCCTTTCATTACCGACCGCCAGAACGTGACGTATCCGCTGGCTGTCGCTGGTCGCCTGTTCGAAATTTCCGCCGTGTCGATGGGCAACCCGCATTGCGTCATCGTCGTCGACGATGTCGAAAAATTTCCGGTGCTGGAACTCGGGCCCCAGATCGAACGCCATCCTGCCTTTCCGCAACGGGTGAATGCAGGCTTCATGCAGATCATCAGCCGCAATGAAATCCGCTTGCGGGTTTTCGAACGCGGAACCGGGGAAACGCTGGCTTGCGGGACCGGAGCCTGTGCTGCTGTAGTGGCCGGCCGCTTGCGTGGACTGCTCGACGAGAGTGTGCTCGTGCACACCCATGGCGGCGACCTGCGTATCAGCTGGGCCGGCAACGATGCTCCTGTTTGGAAAACCGGCCCTGCCGTTACTGTTTTTGAAGGACAACTGGAACTATGACCGAAGCGTTGAAGGACGATTTGAACGAAGACTTGAACGTGGACGCCGCTGCTGACGCAGCCGACGATACCGGCTCAGCGCTGACTGCTGCTGCCGTTAGCAACTACCTGCTGCAGCATCCGCAGTTCTTCCACACGCATTCAGAATTGCTGATGGAGCTTTCCATTCCGCATGAAAGCGGCAAAGCCATATCGCTGCTTGAGCGTCAGGTCCACGTCTTCCGCGAACGCCAGGAAATGTTGCAGGACCAGTTCCACGAATTCCTCAGCAACGCGCACGCCAATGACAACCTGTTTGAAAAAACCCGCGTGATGATCCTGGCGCTGTTGCAGTGCCCGTCGATCAACGCCGTGAAAGCGCTTATCGAACATCGCTTCAATGGCGAGTTCCACGCCTCGGCGTCGTCGCTGGTGTTGGTCAACGACAACGGCTCGCTTGAGTTGGAAGGCTGCAACCTCCCCTGTATCGCCACCACTGCAGTTCGCACTGCGCTGGGTGAGCTGTACCAGAAGCAGACGACCTATTGCGGTCCGCTCAACCAGGTGCAACGTGAACTGCTGTTCCCACAGCACATTGATCCGCTCGTATCCGCCGCCATTGTGCCGCTGAAGCTCGACGAGCCAACCCGCAACAAGCTGGGCAATAGTCTGCCGCTGCTGTTGATCGCCAGCGCCGATCGCGAACATTTCAACAGTTCGCTCGACACCCTTTTCCTCGACTTCCTCGGCGAAGTCCTCGCAGTTCACCTGCAAAACCTGTTGTGGGCGTAAACACGAATGACTGGAGCTCCACTGGTATCGGTATTGATACGCACGCTTGATCGACCTGCCTTGTTATTGGAGGCGGTCAGATCTGTAGCAAGCCAGGACTATCGCCCGCTTGAAGTCATTGTCGTAAACGATGGTGGCGCCAGCAACGCGGATGCGCTAACGGCTTGCTGCGCCGAAGCCAATGTGAAGTTCCGTTGGCTCGACAACAATGGCCGTGGTCGCTCTTCCGCTGCCAATACCGCGTTGGCCGCAGCCAACGGCGAGTACTGCGTGTTCCTGGATGATGACGACTGGCTGGATGCCACCCATGTCAGTGGTCTGGTCGCCGCGATTCAGCAACAAACTGCCTGCCTCGCCGCTTATGCCGATGTGCGCACCGTCCATGCCGATGGCAGCCGCAATGAAACAGCCTTCAATCATGCCTACGACGCGACGCGTCTGCACATTGAGAACTATATTCCCATCCATGCAGTACTGTTTTCACGCCAGCTGTTTGGCAAGGGTTGCCGTTTTGATCCGGCGCTCGACCGCTTCGAGGACTGGGATTTCTGGCTGCAGGTCGCCCAGCACACTGATTTCCTGCATGTGCCGCAATGCACGGCCATTTATCGCATTGGCACCAACAGTGGTTTTGGTGCCAAGGAACAGGAAGAAGCGACCCGTCTGCGCACGCAGTTCTACCGTCGGTGGCTACCGCGCTGCACTGACGAGAAATTGCTGGCCCTGCTGGATCGCAGTCGCGAGTGGCTTCGTATTGCTGTTATCGAAAATGAGGCTGCTGACATGCAAGCCGCCCTCACACATGAAAAGACCATGCGAGCACAGGATATTGTCACTTTGCAGGATGACATGATCCGCCGCGAAGCCCACTACCAGCACGATGTCGCCGCGCTGCAGGAATTCATCCAGCACCTGCAACGTTATGAGAAGGAACTGACAGCTGCATTGGCCGAGCGTGCCCGTGAGTTACAGGCAAGCCACATAGAATTGTTGGAAGTGAACCAGACCCTGAGACAACTCGACGCTGACCACCAGCGGCTGCAGCATGATTTCCGCATGGAACAATCGACGTCGGCCGCGCTGCGCAACGACCTCAACATCATCTACAACAGCCGCAGCTGGAAACTGACGAAGCCACTGCGGTTCGTCAAGAAGATCCAGTATTTCCTGCGCGTGGAAGGACCCGTTGGTGTCTTGCGTCGTGCCCGCAACAAACTGCTGCGACCGGCGCCGCGCCTGCCGGTTGTCACCGCCTCGCTGCCAGTGGCGGTGAATGTGCGACCGCTGCAGTTCACCGAACATCAACAACCGCTGATCAGCATTGTCATTCCGGTCTTCAACAAGAGCGAATTCACGTTCCACTGCCTGGAGACAACACTGCTGAACAGCGGTGAGCTGCCGTACGAAGTCATCGTCGTGGATGACTGTTCCTCCGACAACACGCAGGAAGTTCTGCAGGTTGTGAAGGGCATCCGTGTCATTCGCAACGAAAAGAACAGCGGCTTCATTCACTCGTGCAACGCCGGCGCCGATGCCGCGCGCGGTGAATACATTCTGCTGTTCAACAACGACACTGAACCACAACCCGGCTGGCTCGACGCCCTCGTCAACACCTTCCATGACTTCCCGGACTGCGGCATGGTCGGCGCCAAGCTGTTGTTTGCTGATGGCAAACTGCAGGAAGCCGGCGGCATCGTCTGGCAGGACGGCTCGGCATGGAACTACGGTCGCGGGGACGATCCCAACAAGCCCGAATATTCCTATGCGCGCCGCGTCGATTACTGTTCGGGCGCGGTGTTGCTGCTAAGACGTGCCGACTATTTCGCCTGGGGCAAGTTCGACATGCACTATGCACCCGCCTATTACGAAGACACCGATCTCGCCTTCAAGGTACGCGCGGCCGGCAAAGAGGTGTACTACCAGCCGCTGGCGCGCGTCGTGCATTTCGAAGGCGTCAGCAATGGCACCGATACTGGTGGTGGCACCAAGGCCTACCAGGTGGTCAACAGGGAGAAGTTTGTCGAGCGGTGGCAGCATGTACTGCAGAACCATCGCCCGAATGGCTTTATGCCAGAGCTGTCGAAGGAACGCGGCGTCTCGCAACGCGCCCTCGTCGTCGATGCGCGCATTCTGATGCCGGACAACGACTCCGGTTCGTTGCGCATGTTCAATCTGTTGAAGATCCTGCAGAACATCGGCTTCAAGGTCACCTTCATTCCGAGCAACCTGCAGTATCACGAGCGCTACACCCCAATGCTGCAAGCGCTTGGCATCGAGTGCTGGTATCTGCCGTATCAGGCAACCTCGGTCGCTCGGCATCTGGAACAACATGGCACGCTGTACTCGCTGATCATGCTGAGCCGCGCGGATGTGGCGGAAGAAAATATCAATGCCGCGCTGCGTAACGCACCGCTGGCCAAAGTCGTGTTCGACACGGTGGACCTGCACTTCCTGCGGGAACGGAT
>JAZKEH010000495.1:4489-7934 GCA_040387155.1 Pseudomonadota bacterium
GCGCTGGAGGCAGCGCTGGCGGACCCAGAGCTGCAACGCCGGCTGGCCGAGCTGAGTGGCAGCAAGTCCGAAGCGGAAGCGGCAGAAATGCGCCGGCTGCAGGAACTGGGCACGGCGCGCAAGGCGCATGTCACGTTGGTAGTAAGCCCGGTTGAAGTCGAACTGTTCAGGAAGGAAGCGCCGGACGTCAGAGTGGCGCTGGTGTCCAACATCCATCAGGTACACGGTCGCAGCAAGTCATGGGGCGAGCGCGAAGACATTCTCTTTATCGGCAGTTTCGAGCATCCACCCAATGTCGATGCCATGCACCACTTCATTGATGACGTGTTTCCATTGCTGGCGGCGCAGCGGCCCGCCATCCGTTTGCGCATCGTCGGACCCTGTGCACCCAAGTCACTGGTTGCCAAGGCCGGACCCAATATCGAGTTCCTCGGCTTCGTCGAAGACATCGCGCCGCTGTTCCACAATGTGCGCCTGTCGATCGCGCCGCTGCGCTATGGCGCGGGCGTCAAGGGCAAGATCAATTCGAGCATGTCCTATGGCGTGCCTGTTATTGCATCGCCGATAGCCGCGGAAGGCATGGGCCTGGAGCATGAGGTTGATGTGTTGATTGCCGACACGCCGCAAGCCTTTGCCAATGCCATCGTGCGCGCCTACGACGACGAGCAGCTGTGGCAACGCTTGTCGGATGCCGCCGTGGCCAATCTGGAGCGACATTTTTCGTTTGCAGTCGCGACCAGGCAGCTGCGCGAAATTCTGGACTGAGCCTGTCCGCCAGCTTCACCAGGCGGTGGCGCTGGCGTCGTTCTCCACCAGAAAGCGGAAATTGCGTCCCTGACCAGGCACGGTGCGACAGGTCAGTCGTTGCACCTGTTCCGGCAGTTTGCTGCGCAGCCGTTTCAGCGTTTGCTGGCCGCTGACATCGTCGGCACCGTCTTCATTGACCTCGACCCAAACACCCTCTTCGCCGTTGCTGAGCAAGACCCGGATCGTCGTTGCTTCCGGCTTCAAGGCCTGCCGTCGCTGTTCGCTCGCATTCACTTGTTCCAGCACGAGTACTCGCAGCAGTGTCATCAGGGCGTTCTCACAAAGCGTCAGTGCGGTCGGTGACAGCGCAGCGGCAGTCTCAATATCAAAGCGCAGCGGCTGTTCCACTGTCAGCGCCAGCGCTTCGACGAATGCCCGCAGTCGCTGGGCAAGCTGTTCTGTCGACGCGGGCGCTCCCGGCGTTGGTTCACGCAGCATCATCGGTGCACTGTCGCCGGTGTGCTGCAGCCACTGCTTGATCGCAGCGATCAACGCCACGTCCAGCCGGGGTGGTTCCCACGCCGCTGCCTCATCCAGCAATTCGAGCAGGTGCTGATAGCTGCGCCATAGTAGATCAGCAGGAAATACCCGTGGTGGCGCCGCTTCCAGCTTGTGGTGCAGTGCCAGCAGAAGGCTGCAGAAAATCTCCACTTCGTGCACCTTGACTGCCGCTGCGCCTTTCTCGAGCAACAACAATTCGTCTTGCAAGGCCTGTTGATGCGGCTGCAGCGCATCGTCAGCAATAAACCACGCCGCAACACAACTGCTGAGCTTGCTGAAGGAGCGCGATAACAAGGTCGGAATGGCAATGAGTTGTACAGTCATTGCGGTAGTGGCGACAGCCGGCTGCAACGCCACTTCGACTACAGTGTTGGCAGGTGGCAACAGCCATAGCGCCAGCAAACGCAATTGCCAGCGCATGATCTGACCGGTTGGCAATGCATGCCACTGCTGCAGATTCAATGTCGCAGTAGTGTCGGCCAACAGCGCAAGCAGAGCTGGCGACAGTGGCAGCTTGTACTTGGCGTGCAGCAGCAAGCTCTGGTACCAGCAGTGATAGAGACGTGCCAACGCCTCCTGGCCGGCCGCCGCCAGCAACCATGGCAACTTGTAATGCATGACCACCACCTCATGCGGCAACAAGAGTGCGGTCCCACCCAAAGCGCGCTGCACATGGTGCTGGATGCGCGGGCGATAGCGACCAAGATCGAGCTGCACTGCCTGCAGCAACTCAATGTCGGTGCACGGCGAAGTTGGTAACACTGCCACCTGGCGTTGTTCGAGCAGATTCCACAATGCCTCCCAGCAGCGCAACTGCTCCTCTGCACTCACGAGTTGAGGATGCACGCAGATCAACGCCAACTGTTGTGCCAATGCAGCAAAGGCTTCCTCAGCAGTGCTGTCACCGTGGAACTTCAGCATTGCCCATAGCTTGCCCAGTAGATCACCCAGGCCCATGGGTGTCAGTTGGCCCGAGCGCCAGTCATTCACCAACTGCCACAGCAGCAACGTGAGGCAGTGATCCACTATCACACCGCTGGTTACCTCGTTTGTCGGATCGTCAACTCCGTTGTGTATCAACAAGCAGTCTGCCGACAACCAATCCGCCTGCTGCTGCAAGCGTAGCCACTGCAGCAGTCGAGGCGGCACCCTGGATGTTGTCGGTCTGCATGCCAACCAGTGACCGGCTGTAGTGATGGCCGGATGCGGTTCAAGCTGTTGATGCACCGAGTACAGATGACTGAGCAGCCGGATCAACACCGGCGGGTCCTGGGTCTGCAGAAGAGCGGGCAGCAACTTGCGCAGTTTTTGCAGCGGCTGTTTAAAGGCGTGATCTATTGGCAGCCACTGCTGCAACTGGTTCATAGTGGTACCCAGCACGACGACGTCATTGATCAACGGCGCCTGCCGACGTTCGCCGCCGCAATGACGCTCAACCAGTTCGACCAGTTGCTGCGACAACAACGACAACTGTTGACAGAGCCAGCGCGTGACGCTGTCGTGTTGCGGTGTCAGCATTGTCATTTCGTTGCTCCGTTATCAACCAACACGGGCGCCCACGGTGCCAGCTGCGCCAACGTGCAAGGCCGCTGCAGCACTGCCGTCGCCCCGGCTCGCAGACCCCAGTTGTGATCGGTATTACGCCCGGTGGCTGTTAACAGCAGGCGCTGACAGTCGTGGACTGCGGCAATCCGCCGCAGCAGCTTGAAACCGTTGCTGTCGATGCCCACGAGTTCCACGCAGACAAGCTTGGGTGCAGGCTGCAACGGCAACGCCAACTGCGCGGCCTCGGCGATGCAAACCTGATAGCCCAGCGTTTCCAGCAGACGACGCAATTGCAAGGCCAATGCAGCGGAATCTTCCACTACCCATGCGACCGGTGCGGCATTCATGCGGCAGAGGCCAGCCTGGCCGTCAGCGCGGCGAGCAGATCCTCCGCAGTAAATGGCTTCGGCAGAAACGCATCGACATTGGCGGCGGCCGCACGCGCACGCTCAATCACGTCGTCGCGCGTGCTGGTATACACCACACGCGTGTGTTTGTGCTCGGCGTGCTCGTGTAGCAAGCGGGCAAACTGCCACGGCTGCAATGGTCCACAGTCGGCATCCAGCAGTACAGCGACTGGCTGCTGTTCCTG
>JAZKEH010000496.1:0-4620 GCA_040387155.1 Pseudomonadota bacterium
CCAGCAACATGGATGAGAAGGTATGGCTGCGGTGGGACTTCTTTCCTGATCTCGGCATGGAAGAACGTCTGTCGAGACTTTGCTGGTGTGTCATCAAGCTGGACGCGGCCGGCATCGACTACGGTCTTGAGTTGCCGGGTTTCCAGCTCCCACCCGCGAAGGGACAGGTCCAGTACACCAAGGCCCTGCACGCGCTGGCGTTGTATGGATTGCCGGGAGCACCGAGGTCGTGATTACCACCTTGGCTGACAAGTTCCGCTCACGTCGTGACGCTTCCCGTAATCCCGGCAACACAGCGACGAGAGTCGCGCCGAAAGACGGTTACCAGATTCCACGTTTCGCCTTTATATGGCTGGTAGCAGCAGTGGCATCGGTTATTTTGCCCCACGTCATCCGCATGCCGATCTGGCTGACGGGCATGTGCGCACTGTGCATGGCAGGCCGCGTAATGATTTACCAGGGCCGCATGTCACTGCCTGGCAATCGCGTAAAGATGACCATTGTTGCTTTGATGGTCGTTCTGGTTGTCGTCCGCTATGGCCGGGATGTGTTTTCCACCGACGCCACCGTGGGTGTGCTGCTGGTGGGCATTACGCTGAAGATGCTGGAGATGCACCAGCGCCGCGATGTGCTGATGGTGATCTACCTTTGCTACTTCACTGTGGTGGCGGAGTTCATCTACTCGCAATCAATACCGATAGCGATCTACATGGGGTTGAGTGTTGTCATCATCACGTCGGCCCTGATGTCGCTGAACCAGACGCAGGAAAACCAGAAGCCTGCTCGCACATTCAGAATGTCCGGCATGATCCTGTTGCAAAGTGTGCCGCTGATGGCAGCTTTCTTTTTGCTGTTTCCGCGCATCAGTCCGTTGTGGCGGGTGCCGCTGCAGACCGGATTGTGCCAGAAGTCTATCGCCTTGCCACGGGTACCACCGGTCTCAGTGAGAACATGTCGCCTGGCGATATCGGTGACCTCGCCCGTTCGGCCGAGGTGGCTTTTCGCGTCAAATTCAACGGCGATGCGCCGGACTACAGTGAACTTTACTGGCGCGCGCTGACGCTGGACGAATTCAACGGCAGGGAGTGGCGCCGCGGGTTTCAGGTGGCGGAACCGCAGAATCTGGGTCCAAACCCGAACCGGACCGGCGACTGGTTCACTGCCATCGAGTTCAAGGGTCGTCCGGTGGACTACAACGTGATTCTGGAACCCACCTACCGTACCTGGATATACACGCTGCAGATGCCGCAGATCCGCGATGACCGCATGACAATGCGGCGCGATTACCAGGTGGATTCGCGGCGTCCTGTCACCCAGCGCTATACCTATGACGTGCGCTCCTATCTGGATTACAGCGTCGACACAGAAAGCGAGGGGCCCGGAGGACGCAGTCGTCTGCGCTTTATTCCACAACAGGGCAATGCACGCGCCAGACAGTTTGCCGTTGATCTGCGCGCCAGCGTCAACAGCGACGAAGAATTCATGAATGCGGTGCTGGCGAATTTCCGCGAACAGGATTTCTTTTACACGCTTAGTCCGCCTCAGCTCGGCGAAAACACGGTTGATGAGTTCCTGTTCGACACCCGCCAGGGTTTCTGCGAGCACTATGCCAGCAGTTTTACCTTTCTGATGCGCGCTGCGGGCATACCGGCGCGCGTGGTCACCGGCTACATGGGTGGCGAGTTCAATCCCTATGACAGTACGCTCACGGTGCGCCAGTACGATGCGCATGCGTGGTCGGAGATATGGATAAAGGGCAAGGGATGGCTACGCGTGGATCCGACTGCTGCGGTGGCGCCGGAGCGTATCCAGCAGGGTAGCAACAGTACGCTGCAGCAGGAGGAAGAATTCATGGAAGACGAAGTCTTTACGCTGATCCGTTTCCGCGATTCGTTGTTTCTCAATGATTTGCGCTTGCGACTGGAATTGATCGATTACGCCTGGAACCGTTTCGTGCTGAACTACGATCAGGACATGCAGTTCCAACTGTTCAACAGCCTGTTTGGTTCGGTGACGCGATGGAAAATCATTCTGTCGATATTGGGCTTCATGGCAGTAGTCATGGCGTTCGTAGCGCTGACCGTATTCCGCAAGTCGGCCCGTCCGCAACTGTTGCCGGCCACCCGCCACTACCTCTCGTTCTGTGACTACATGGCCAGCCTGGGCTTTGCCCGCCACAAGGGCGAATCGCCACTGCTGTATCTCGAACGTATCGGCAGCCAACAGCCGCAGTGGTACGGCGAACTGGAAAGAATTACCCATGAGTTTATCAAGTTGGCCTACAGCGGCGAGCAACCGGACCGGCAGCGTCTCAAACGCTTCCAGCGTCAGGTCCGCCGTGTGCGGTTATTAAGTTAAAGGAAGCAGAACGATGTCGATTCCACTGGGCCGCTACCGGCACTACAAGGGCAAGGACTACAGCGTAGTCGGCTTTGCCCGTCATTCTGAAACCGAAGAAGTGATGGTGCTGTACGTGCCGCTTTATGGCGAGGGCGGCTACTGGGTACGACCATTGACGATGTTTACCGAAAGCGTGATGCACGAAGGTAAACAGCAGCCACGCTTTGCGTTGGTTCAGACGATCTCCAGCGTTACCGGGCAGTGATCTGACCCTTCCACGTGCTTGAGCATGTCAGCATGCTTGATGCGTGGCGCCAGTTGGGCGGACGCCAGAAAATAATCAATTCTCCAACCGACATCCCGTTCGCGCGCACCGGCGCGATAGCTCCACCATGAATATTTCTTCGTCTCCGGAAACAGGAAGCGGAAGCTGTCGATGAAATCCGCCGCCAGAATGTTGTTGATGCCATCAATCTCTTCCTGCATGAAGCCGGCATTCTTGTTGTAGTTCTCCTTCGGCCGCGCCAGATCGAGCGGCGTGTTGGCCACATTCAGATCGCCACAGACGATCACGGGCTTTTTCTGTTCCAGCTTCTTCAGGTACTTCAGAAATTCCTTGTCCCACTGCTGGCGGTAACCCAGGCGTTTCAGTTCGTTGCCGGAATTCGGTGTATAGACATTGACCAGGAAACTCGGCGGCGATCACGCGACCTTCCTGGTCGTGCTCCTCGATGCTGATGTGGTTCTGTATCGATAGCGGAGGAATGCGGGTCAGGATCGCCGTGCCGGAATAGCCTGGCTTCACCGCGCTGTTGCAGTACATCTCATAGCCCTTGAACTCCCACAGACATTCCTTGACCTGATCAGGGTTGGCCTTGGTTTCCTGCAGACAAATCACATCGGCATCTGCTTTCTGCATCAGCTGCACAAAATCTTTTTTGGCGCAGGCACGAATACCGTTGACGTTCCACGACAGCAGACGCATCGAATTTCCTTCTTGTGAGGGGTTCTTGTTGGGGATTGTATTGAAGGTTTGGTTGGACAGTATCAGTTGATCAGATTCGCTGCATAGTGCAGGAAAAAACTTTCGCGGTCAGTCGTCGTCAGCATGACGTCGCGATTGTCCTTGCCGTCGCTCAGTGTCAGCGGCAATGGCGTGCCGGCAGGGCCGTAGCGCCACACCGTGCGGAAGAAGCCGGCCATGCTGTTCACCGGCTTTTCACCGACACTGAGAATTATGTCGCCCGGTTGCAGTCCCGCCTTTGCAGCCGGACCATCGTGATAGACACCGACGATATACACTTCGGAGTTGTGCTGTTCCACCATGGCGCCGAGCCACGGCCGTACGCGCCCCGGCTTCTGCCCATGCTGTTGCATGTGCTCCAGATGCGGGATCACCAGCTCCGTCGGGATAAACAGATTGCCAGGTTCCATCTTGCCGCTGGAGAGGCGTATGCCCAGCGCCAGCGAACCGATGCCGACCAGCTTGCCGGTCGAAGTAAGCAACGCAGCGCCTGACCAGCGCTCATAAAGGGGTTGGGTGTAGATGGCCATCTCGAGCAGGTATTCCCAGCGACCGGCAAATTCATCAAGCGTATGCACTTTGACCTTGTGCATGTCCTTGTCGCCAGAAGCGATGATGTACACATCATCATCAATCTGCACTTCATCCAGTGTCGTGGTTGGCAGGTGATGCAGACCAATGGACGCGACCGGCTTCAGCAGGGCAATACCGGAATCAAAATCCTGCGCCAGCACCATCGCCTCGGCCGACTGGCCCTTGCGATTGGTTACCCACACTTGCTCTGCTTCCAGCACCGAATAGCCCACCGTCAGCAGCAAGCCATCGGCAGTCACCTGCACGGCATGCGCATTGCGTTCAGTACCCAGTAACTCAGCAGTCAACGCCGTCTCGGGAATCATGCTGTGGACGGACATCAACGCGTCCTGGGGCGGACGCACAAATGGCAGGATGGTGGCGCTCATGTGCGGCGTGGAACTCCAACAGAAGTTATAGGCCATTGTAGGAATAGCGGCAGGGCGAGGAAAGTGGAAAGACTGTGGTGTGAGGCATCAATTTCCCCTGAGCGTTGCCGGGAGGGATTCCCGGCTCGCCAGCATTGACAGAAGTCCTGATACGCGCTGACTTCCGGCCAGGTTTGCCGCAGCAAGAGTCGAACAGCATGCGGCACGTGATTGAAAACCGGCACTCGCTGATCAGCGAGAAAAGCGCAACATAGCACTCTTGCGAATCATCGTTCGTGAAGGAAAAAGTGGGCA
>JAZKEH010000497.1:0-3647 GCA_040387155.1 Pseudomonadota bacterium
CCGGCAACACTAACGGCTGACCCGTCGGCACGATCATGAACGCCAACAAGTGCGCCGGCTTGGTGGCGTCAGCACTGCCGGTGCCAGTATGCAAGGCGCCTGCTTCCTCGAAGAAGGTCTCCCCCGCATTGATAATCTTCGGCGCCTCACCATTGATGGCGAACGCATAAGCGCTCTCAAGCACATAACCCATCACCATGCCCGGATGTCGATGACCAGCAGCACCAGTGGCAACACCCGGCTGCGCTATCAAGTCGACGAGTACCGCATCGTTGCCAGCCAAGGCACCACCCAACGGATAGCGCGCTATTTCACCGCGCGCTTTCGGCGCTGCGTCTGCTGCCTGTGCTGTTGCCGGTGCAGCCACGGCCAGTAGCGCGGCCAATTGCAGAAAATCACGACGGTCGTTCATGGACACCTCCGTTAGGAAATCAATAAGGCGTTAGTGCATTGCGCTAAAGCTCAGCGCTCATAAATCAGCGCTGCACTGGTGAACCCGCTGACCGACGCTGGCGCCACGTCCGGAAACACTTCCATCCTCAGCAGGTTGTTGGGCAATACCTGGAACAGCACGGTGCCAAAACTTTTGGTGTTGCTGTTGTCGGGCAGTGGCGGCGGACCGTTGGGTGGTTGCACCAGTTCCATTTTGATTACACCGCTGGCCACGGTGACAGCAGTCGGCACTGGCGTATTGCCGCGCACGCCCAGCTGAGTGGGCTGGCCCTTGAATTCGCCGAGCGACACCACCCAGAAAGACGGGTCGAGCACATAGGGCACCACTGCCAGATGTCCTGAAGAATAGTTTTCCGGGTCAACACCGGCATACCCATTGGTGCCGAGCCGGAACCAATTACCCGACAGCGTGCCGGCCACATCGTAGTCAATCTTGCCGCCGCGTGGCTCGGCCACACGCTGATTCTTCGCCAGCATCTGGTTGCGCAGCGGTTCTGCGTACGCGGCGAAGGTATCTACAGTGAAGGACTTCCACGGCTCGCGTTCGTAGTTGGCATGCTCGATGAAACCGGGCAGGAACGTTTGCAGATTCACATTGGCAAAATCCAGCGTCTTGCCACCGATACGTCCGAGCACCTGGCCACCCCGCACGGCAATCGGGCCGTGGAACAGCTTGCCGCCGTCAATGGCGCCCGCCGGAATCTGGCTGGCAATGGCCGGGTCCAGCACATCGATCAGATCGTAGTAACTGTAATAGGTGCCCGAGTGTTGCAGCACTACGCGGTGTTCCAGTCCTTTGGGCGTCTGCCGTGTCGAGATTTCGGTGAGCAGGCCGTCGGCTACCACGTAAACGTTGTAGGTGCCGGGCGCCGAGTTGAAATTGATCGGACTGAAATAGATATGGTCGATTGGCGTGACATGTCCCGCCGACAGCAGGCCCAGTGGAACGATGGTGTCGACATCGGCCATGTTCATCGGGAAGTGAGTGAGCGGCACGGTGCCGGTAGTAGTGGAGCCGTTACGATTCCAGCTGTTGTTGACGAGCGCGATGAGCCGCGCGCGCGCCTTGGCCATTTCGCTGGCCGCATTGCCGCTGCCGTTGAGCTGTCGGCGATTCTGCTCCGCCTGCAGGAAGGTCAGTACCTCAGTGACACTGCCCTTGTTGACGATCGCGTTGCCAAAGGCTCCGCCCAGCAGATAGATCTGCTCATCTTTAAGGCCGACATAGATGCCGGTGCCGGCATAGAAACGATAGCGGTAACCCTGCGTGGTGAGTACCTCGCCGCCGCGGGCAAACAACTCCGGGTACAGACTCTCGGCCAGCGCAAATACCTGCAAGGCGGCATCACTGACCTGCAACTGCGGCCCGGTACCCGCTGCCTGGGCTTGCAGGGGCACCACGCCACAGCTAACCAAAAGCACCAGCGCCTTGAGGAAGTTGCTCATCGTTCTATTCATGGAAATCGCGAAACACTTTTTGAACACCAGAAATTCTCACACCAGACCCGTTTGCGGCACGATACTCCTGTTGTCGGCGAAAAATTACAACCCTTGTCTACGGCTCCTGCCCATCGCGTCACAGCAGCCAGATCATCATTACTCCAGCCACTCGTTAAGTGCTCTCACATCTTCCGGCGACAACACGCCGGCCGCCTGCTTCAGCAAGAGGGTATCAATGACATAGTCATAGCGCGCCCGTGCCAGATCACGCTGGGCACGAAAGAGATCGCGTTGCGCGCCGACCACATCGACTGTGTTGCGCGTGCCGATCTCCAGCCCGGTGTTCACGGCATCGAGTGCCGACTGGGCCGACACCACTGCCTGCTGGCCGGCTCGTACGGCGAGCACATCCGTTTCGACGCCGAGAAAACTGTCGCGCGTGCTGCGGGCATTTTCGCGCTCAGTACGCACCTTGGTTTGTTCACTCAACGTACGCAAGTGATAGGCCTGCCGCATACGGGCACGGTTGGCGCCGCCGTTGAAGATCGGCATCGTCAGGTTCAACTGCAGAATGGCCGCTTCCTGCGCTTCGTTGGCGCGCACGGCAAACGGGTTCTGCGTGGCAGCGGCCCAGTTATAGGTGGCGGATGCGGTGACGCGCGGCAGCAGTGCCGAGCGTGCGGCCTTGGCGTCTTCCGTCTTCGCCGCAAAATCGAAGCGGGCTACCTGCACATCCGGACTGCTTTCGTCGGCCAGTTGCACCCATGCATCCGCAGAAGCCGGCTCCACCGGAATGATCGGAAAGCGGCCACTCAAACCTTCCAGTTGCTCATGCGCGCTACCGGTGATGACTTCCAGCGCCAGGCGCGCCTGATTCAACGCACGTTCTTCACGCAAGCGACTCACGCGTGCGAGATCTGCGTTGGCCTGTGCCTGATTGACGTCGGTAATCGCAGCAAGATCCACATCGAAGCGCGCTTGCTGCAGATCCAGACTGGCAGACGCCGCATTCAACTCCGCATCAGCCACACCCAACGATTCCTGCGCACGCAACACTTCAAAGTAGGCGCGGGCGACGCGCATGATCATCTCCTGCTCGCCCTTCATCAGCTGTGCCTGCGCGCGCTGATCTTCTGCCTTCGCGGACTTCCAGTTGTACCAGGCGGCGAAATCCACCACGGCCTGTTGCAGGTTGACGTTGTAACCATTGGAGTTGGACGCGTCCGCATAGGAGAACGTGTTCTCCGGGCCACGCGCGTTGCGTGCCGTGTTGGCGTTGGCCGACACCGTGGGCATCAGCGTGGCGCGGTTCTGCGCGAGCAGAGTGTGATCCGCCGCATAACGCGCACGTGCTTCGGCCAGCTGCGGGTCCTGCTGCAAGGCCAGGTTGTAGATACCGAGCAAGTCTTCGGCGTGGACAAGCGGCGCCAACGCAAAGGCTGTGAGCAACACCAGTGGTCTCGCAAGTTTCATGACAGTCGTTTCCTTTTGATCCGTATTGCCCGGCAATAAATAGTGACTCGTGCCTTCTACTCGTAACGCAACGCATTTACGGGCTTGCCCCGCACCACTTTGACTATCTCCCGACTGACCGCCAGCAGCGCCAGTGCGGCGGTGATCACCGTCGCCAACACAAAAATGGATACGGACAATTCAGCGCGATAGGCAAAGCCGGCCAGCCACTGCTGCATGACCAGCCAGGCAGCGCCCCACGCCAGTAGATTCGCTACGGCCAGCAACACGACGTATTCACG
>JAZKEH010000498.1:0-5016 GCA_040387155.1 Pseudomonadota bacterium
TAGAAAGCGACACATTCCGTGTACTTCTCGGTGTTGAGAATTATGCCGGTGCGTGCAATTTCCATTTATCCCCACTCCCGATCCATTGCTTGGGAATTGATGCTATTTGGCGGCGTACTGCTTGGCGAGCGCTGCAGCAACACGCCCGATCAATTCGTACGGCATCGGCTCATTCAATGGAAAGGTGAGATTGCCTTTCGGACCACGATACGGTTCCAGCGCCTTGATAAGCGCAGCATTGGTAGTCAGTGGTGGATAGATTCCGATGTGCTTCTTGAAGGGCGCGAAATAGAAGAAGACCTTGCCGCGCTTGAAGGCTGGCATGCCATAACCAATGTGGCGGGTAGCGTCAGGCACCTTTGATTCAACGATGGACTGAATGCGCGTCAGTATGGGTTGCACTTCAACCGGCGCTGACTTGATGTACTGGTCGTGTGATTCGAAGGTGGGTCGCGCCATGAAGTCCTCGGTTTTCCAGTCTTTTGATGTAGCTGGCACCCTGCTAGAGCGAACGACCGTCAAACGGCACTCGCTTGATCGCGGCCAGATCCACGTTTTCCAGACAACGTATGTTGATCGCCGCGGTCGGTGCGCCCGACTTGTCCTTGCCAAACCCGAACGGCGCACAACCGCATTTCGAACAGAACTTGTGCTGGATAATGTGCTTGTTGAATGTGTAGGTGGTCATGCCAGCTTCCGGGCCTCGCAGCGTGAAACTCGTCTTCGGCAGAAACCACAACAGGAAACCTTTGCGACTGCAGTGCGAGCAGTTGCACTCCAATACCTGATCCAGATTCCCTTCGACTTCAAACGATACTTGTCCGCAGTGACAGCTGCCTTGGTAGTTCATGCGCTAGCTCCTCTCATTTTTGAGCTATTTCTCGAGATAACGCGCCGTCAAGCCACCATAGGCATCAATGCGACGATCGCGGAAATACGGCCAGATACGGCGCAGATAATCCGTACGGGCAAAATCAAGATCAGCGACGAGGGCACCGCTGCTATTTGAATCCGCTTGCGCCAGCACTTCGCCTTGCGGACCTACGATCATGCTGCCACCCCAGAAGTTGATGCCGGCGGCACCTTCTACTGGTGAGGGTTCATGGCCAATGCGATTGGCGACGAGCACCGGGAGATGATTGGCAACCGCGTGCGCGCGTTGAATGGTTTGCCAGGCGCCTTTCTGCTTTTCATTCTCACTTTCCTGTTCGAGCGGATCCCAACCGATAGCGGTTGGGTACAACAGGATGTCAGCACCGGCGAGTGCCATCAGGCGCGCACCTTCGGGATACCACTGATCCCAGCAGATCAACACGCCAAGTTTGCCAACGCTGGTTCTGACTGGGGTGAAGCCGGTGCTGCCATCGAGCTTCGTTGCATCGCCGGGCGTGAAATAGAATTTTTCGTAGAAGGCCGGATCATCCGGAATGTGCATCTTGCGATAGGTGCCGGCGAGCGAGCCGTCTTTTTCAAACACCAATGCGGTGTTGTGATAAATGCCAGGCGCGCGTTTTTCGAAAATGCCGCCCACCAATACGCACTTGTTCTGTTTGGCCATCGCCGACAAGCGTGCTGCACTCGGACCATCAAGCGGTTCAGCCATGTCGAACACAGCAGTGTCTTCGCTCTGGCAGAAATAATGGGTCGTGTGCAGTTCCTGCAACAGCACCAGATCGGGATGCTGCTGTTGGCAAACGTCTTTCACCAGACGCTCGCTCTCGGCCAGACTCTTGTTCTTGTCGGGCCAGCCTTGTTGCTGGATGACGGCGGCGCGAATGCTGTTGGACATGGCTATCTCACTACTGGAAATGTGTGAAAACTGGCTGGAATTCGTTAAAAGACAGTGCCGAGCGGCAACTGCATCGTAGCACAGTGAGGTCCACCGTATTGTTTGATCAGATTGCCACCGGGCACGGGAACTATACGTTTGCCCGGAAAGCAGCGCTGGATACCGGCAAGAGCAATGGCATCTTCTTCACAGCCAAATACCGGCACAATGACAGCCTGGTTGAGAATCAGGAAATTCACGTAGCTGGCTGGCAGACGTTTGCCGTCATCATCAAACTGCGCCGTTGGAATTTCTATTGCCTGCAACTTGTAAGGCTTGCCATCCGGCTGTCGCAATGCTTCCACCTGCGCCTTCATCTTCTGCATTGGTTCGTAGTGCACGTCATCTGCACGCGAACAGGCCGCATAGGCAATGGTGTTGGGCGAACAGAAACGCACAAGATTGTCGATGTGACTGTCGGTGTCGTCACCCAGCAAGGCGCCTTCGGATATCCACAGCACGCGATCAAGTCCCAGTTGCTCGAGCACAAACTTCTCCACCTGTTCCTTTGTGAAGTCGTTGTTGCGATTACTGTCGAGCAGGCAATGGACGGTTGTCAGCAAGGTACCCTGCCCATCGGTTTCAATACTGCCGCCTTCGAGTTCGTACTTGACTGTCTTCAAAGGCGCCAGCCAGTGCGACGAGAGGCGCTGGTTGATGTCGTTGTCGAGGCCGGCATCGTACTTGTCGCCCCAGCCGTTGAACTGGAAGTCGAGCAGTTGCAAGAGCTTGCCAGCACCGATGGCGACCGGGCCATAGTCGCGGCACCAGGTGTCGTTGTAGGGCGCGATGACGAAGCGCGGATCGTTACCGCACTTGCCAGCCAGCAACCAGGCGATGTGTTGCTGATGCTCCCGATCCTGACAGAGGATCAAGGGTGTGCATTCAGCGGCAATGGCTTCGGCCAATGCAACATAGTCGCGCTCTATCGCTTCCAGCCAGGGTTTCCAGTCAGTACTTGCATGCGGCCACGCGAACATGACGGCTTGTTGCTCTGCCCATTCCGGCAGCATGGAAAAACGCTTGGACATAAACCTCTTTGTAACAACTCAAACGGGGAGAGTGCGCGGCAAAGCCTGCCACGCGGCTGTGCAAAAGATAGCGGAAACCCGCCATCAAGGCAGCAGCAAAATGCTCCCAGTGGTCTTGCGCGCCTGCAGATCAATGTGAGCCTGGGCGGCGTCAGCCAGCGGGTAACGCTGATTGATACTGATCTTGACGGTGCCGTTTTTGATAACACTGAAAACTTCACCCGCTACCTTGCGTAACAGCTCAGGGGTGCGGACAAAATCAAACAATGTCGGCCGCGTCATGTGCAGCGAACCCTTCTGTGCGAGCAGCGACGGACTGAAGGCTGGCACTGGCCCGGAAGCATTGCCGTAGGTTACAAACAGCCCGAACTTTTGCAGACAGTCGAGCGAGGCGGGAAAGGTGGCAGCACCGATTGAATCGTAAACAACCGGCAACATGGCGCCCCTGGTAATTCTTTTCACTTCTTTTACAAAATCCTTTTCTGTGTAATTGATGACATGGCTGTAGCCGTTGGCCTTCGCGAGTTTGGCTTTGGCTGCCGAGCTCACTGTCCCGATAACGGTAGCGCCCAGCGCGCTGGCCCACTGCCCAACAATGAGACCGACACCACCAGCAGCGGCGTGTACCAGAATGGTATCGCCCTTCCTTACCCGATAAATCTGGCGGATCAGGTACTGCGCCGTCATGCCCTTCAGCATTACTGCTGCAGCGGTTTCATCGGAAATACCTTTCGGTACTTTGACCAGCCGCGCGGCCTGCACATTGACGAACTCTGCATAGCAGCCCTGACCAGCGGTGCCGCAGGCCACCCTGTCGCCCACCTTGAAGTCGCTGACACCAGTGCCCACAGCAACAACATGTCCGCACATCTCACCACCTGGAACATGCGGCAGTGATACTGCATAGAGACCACTGCGCTGGTACGTGTCGATGAAATTGACACCCGCTGCCGTGATGCGTACCTGAACCTCGCCTTTGACCGGCTTGCGCAGCGCCAGTTCCTGCAGTTGCAGCACTTCCGGCCCACCGGTTCGCTGCATAACTATGGCTTTGCCCATGTTTTTTCCTCCAACGGTATTCAACTGATAGGCTCATCAGCCTGGATGCATGATAATCACTGCAGGCATTCTACCTGCAAGTCGTTCATGTCCGACCAAGGCTCGAATCATCCGCATCCGCGTTATCGTCTGTTGAAAACGCTGGAACACTCGCAACGCGAAGCAGTCGCCTCATCAACGATGACGGCCACCTGCGACAACTACATGAACGCCTTCGCGCTACACCTGCAGGCTACCAGCGTGCAGATGGGATTCCTGACCGCAATTCCCCAGCTGATCGGCGCGGGCATGCAACTGGTGTCGGTGTGGCTGGGCGCCTTTCTGTCGCGCCGCCTGCTGGTACTGTTTACCGCGGTGTTGCAAGCGGCCTTGATGTTTGCCTTCGCCGCGCTGGCAGCGCACCGCGAAATGGATCTGGTGCCGCGGCTCATTCTGCTCGTCGTTCTTTATCACTGTGCGTCCAACCTGATCCAGCCGCAGTGGCGTGCGTGGATGGGCAGTCTAGTGCCGCAGAAGCAGCGTGGCGTTTTTTTTGCTGCACGTACGCGATTGACGATGGCGACTTCGCTGGCGGTATTTCTCGGAGGCGGTCTGTTTCTGTCGTTCAGCGACAGTTTTGATGCCGCCTGGATCGGCTTTGCCTTTCTGTTCATTGTCGCCATGCTGGGTCGCGCGTTCTCCTGCTTCTTCCTGTTCAGCATGCACGACCCCGAACCCAAGCCAGTCGTCGCCGAGTCCAACCAGGTCTATGCCACCATCGGCGTGGTGCGGCAGGCGCTGCATGACAAGACCTTCCGTAACTACACACTGTTCGTGGCGGGCATGCAGGGCATGGTGGCCATCTCGGGCCCCTTCTTTGCCGTCTACATGCTCAATGTGCTGGACATGAGCTACTTCCACTACAGCATCAACCAGATGGTCTACATCGCTACGCAGTTCTTCATGCTGAAGCACTGGGGTCGCCTCAGCGATACCCATGGCCATCGCTTCATCATGATTGTCTGCAGTTGCATGATGCCGATCGTGCCCATGATGTGGCTGTTCTCGCCAGCCGCCTGGTACCTGATGCTGGTGCAAGTCTTCTCTGGACTGGTCTGG
>JAZKEH010000499.1:0-17936 GCA_040387155.1 Pseudomonadota bacterium
CGGTTCCACGAACCGTGCAGCACAGCAAAGCCCTCGCCAGCAAATTCAGCCGGGAATGCCGAGCTGCCGCTCTGACTGGCAGGATAGAACTCAAGATCCACTGAAGCCGAGTGCGCTGTGTACGGAACATCAGGCACGATAGCCTTGCCAGCCAGATCAGGACGCACACCGGCATGACGTGGATCTTCGTTGTTACCCATGTAGTACCAGGGCCAACCGTAGAAACCGCCTTCTTTCACACGCGTTGAATAATCAGGCACCAGATCGTCGCCCAGCATGTCGCGTTCGTTGGTGGTGCACCACACTTCATCAGTCGCGGGCTGCACTGTCAGGCCTACACAGTTGCGGATACCGTTGGCGAAGGATTTGCCGGGCGCATTGGAACCCACTTCGTACACCATGACGCCCGCACGATTTTCTTCCTGGCCCCACGAGGCACCGAGGCCGTGCGCTGCATCCCAGGCTTGCAGTTCAGCCGCCGTTTTCTTCGGCATGTCTTCGGCAACGTTGGATTGCGAACCAACGGACACGTACATGCGTTTGCCGTCTTGCGAGAACGCGATGTCGCGGGTGTAGTGACCGCCACCGACGGGCGACAATTGCGACACGATGACTTCAGGTACGCCGGTGGCAACCTGGTCACCGGTTTTGTACGGATAGCGCACCACACGATTGGTTTCTGCAACGTACAACCACTGCGGTTCACCTGTTGTTGGGTAGAAGGCCAAGCCCAGCGGCTGCAGCAAACCTTGCGCAAATACTTCGATCTCGTCTGCCTTCGTGCCATCGGCACTTGGACGCATGACCTTGATGCGACCGCTTTGGGTTTCCGCAAGAATGATGTCGCCATTGGAGGCAACGATCATCGCGCGTGGTGCTTGCAGGCCGGTGGCGAATACGTCGACCTTGAAGCCGGCGGGGAGTTTCAGTTCAGCACCGGCCGGTTTGTCGACCAGGCGCGGGAAGTTGTTGGCTGATGCCGTTGCATAGGGCGCAGGCAGCTTCGTCACATCAATTTTGTGTACGCGACCTGGCGCATCTTTTTTCCAATCCGCTTCGCCAGTGGGAGCGGGCGCAGCAGGAGGCGGTGCAAAACCACCGCCGCCCGGAGGACCACCGGCAGCGCGTTGTGGTTCCTTGAAGGAGCCATCGCTCAAGGCCTTGAAGTAGGCGATGACATTCTCGCGGTCAGCAGCGGCAGCAACCGGAATCACCATCGCCGAACCCGGCACAGTACCGGTTGGATTGGTCAGGAAGCGATCAAGCGTGGTGGCATCCCAGCTCAGGTTGCTGTCTTGCAATGCTTTCGTATAGGGGAATGCAGTGCTGGCGGCCTTGCGACCAAACACACCCTGCAAACTGGGACCCTGGGCACCGCCGTTGTCATTGGCTTCTGCGCTATGGCACAGGCCGCACTGGGTGCGAAAGAATGTTTTGCCGGCATTGGGATCCGCTGCCAGTGCGGCGTTGGCCAACGTTGCCGCAGCAATCGCCAGCAGTAGTTTCTTGTTCATACACATACCCCCTTTTTGTTGATCCTTTATTGTTGAAGTCTTTATCGAAGTCTGTCGACTGCGGTGCCGTCTTGGGCTGCCAAGTGTACAGCAGCTTGAAGACTTCCAGATTGGGCCCAGTATGAAACCAGCAGCGACGGAGCCTGCGAATACGAATGAGAAACACCAGTGTCTGTCTGGCGGATCATGAACTCGCTGTACTCCATCTGCATGATCGGCAACCCCAGTAGGGATTCTGCTGGAAAAAGGCGAAATTCAGGCTTATTTTTAAGCGAAGGCGAGGTAGTATATTTTGGCATCACGTGGTGAAAAATTGCGATTTTCCATTCCACATTAGATTCACATTGGGCTCAACAGCCTGTCAGAGCCCATCAAGTGGCCGTTAAGTGGACCATCAACAGGTGTGCGCATGAACAGCCGTAGCAGTGCCGGCAATCCAGTTGTCACCAGTCTCCAGTGTTTACCTGAGGAGGGGCGGCCGGGAGTTGCTGTTTTGCTGGCGCGACAATTTGCTTTGAAGCCCGGGTGGAGACTGCTGTGTTGCTCCCTGCTACTCCCTGCATTCCTGCTGCCCACGTCACTGCTCGCACAAGAGAGCGAAGAAGAACGCACGCCTGACAATGATTACAGCCGGCTGATTTTTGAAGCTCAGTTGCTGGCGCCGCCGATCTTTGACGATGGCACTGCAGCGCCCACTGTCGTCGAGAGCATGAACAGCGCTGCCGGTTCCTCGCTGCCAGGTCCACTTCCCTCGCAAGCGACTTTCCCGCAAGGCCCGGTTCAGCAGAGTAGCGCTCAACAGAGTGCGACTGCCGCGCCTGACTCCGCGACGCTGGCGCGCTATGAAGACGACGTAAGCGCAATGATTGAAACTGAAGGCATGTATTCCACTCAACTGCGTGAGCAATACGAAAGCCTTGGCGAGTTGTATCAGCAGAACAATGAGCATGAAAAAGCCATCGCTGTTTTCGAGAATGCGATGCATATCGATCGCGTCAACGACGGCCTTTACACGTTGCAGCAGATCCCGCTGGTGGAAAACATTATCGAGAGCTACAACGCGCTGGCCAACTACAGTGAAGTCAACGATCACCATGCCTATCTCTACTACGTTCAACAAAAGGCGTTTTCAGATGGTGATCCGCGCCTGCTGGCGGCCAAGGAAAACTGGGCTGACTGGAATGTCGAATCGTTTCTGAAAGGCGGCGTCACCAGCACAGGGCGTTTCGATGCCACAGGCATCAACAACAGCGCTAATCGCATGCAAGGCCCTGAATATATTGCGGTCCAGCACCCAACCAATGGCACCTTTGTTTACGTGCCGCGCAGCCAGCTGACACAAATCCTTAACCCGAGCAGCATCGCTACCAATGCAGCCGCCACGGATCTCTATTTGCGCAGCAGCAACTATGCGGTATCGCCCGAACAGGTCATCGACGAACGACTGCGCACGGCGCGGGATCTGTATCAGGAGATCATCGATAGCCCCAATGCAGAGTACGCAGACGTCCGCGGAGTCACTGTTGAACACAAGCTGGCCAACATTGCCTATGCCGTCAAACAACAGATGGATGCGATGGAGAATTCAGTGCAGGAGAATTCGCTCGCCTTCAACGGGTTTTCAACCGGCAACCAGACCAATCCGGTTGTCACCCGTGGTTACACCAAGAGTCGTGAAAGTCTGGAAGCCATCGCACAGCAGCTGGATGACGATGCGACGAGTGATCCGCAGGCAGTGGCGCAGGCCTGGATCAACCTTGGTGATTGGCATTTGGGATTCGAGCGTAGCCAGCGAGGCCGCGAAGCCTATGAGCGCGCACTGGTCGTACTGGCGGAAGCCGGGCGTTCGCCGGCCGAAATCAGCGCCATCTTCAATCCTGCTCCGTTGATTCCGGCGCCAGGCTTTGCGCTGCATCCGTATACCCGGCCTTTTTATGGTATTGCACCAGATGCCCCGCTTGCCTACGACGGATTTATCGACATGACACTGACCATCAACCAGGCCGGCGACGTGAAAGGCTCGCGCATTACCGGGGTTTCATCCGACACACCTCAGCGATTGCGCAACGTATTACTGGATTTTCTGCGCGGACATAGCATGCGACCTCTGGTACAAGACGGCAAATTGGTGAAAGAATCAGAGCTGAGTTTGCGGATTCATTACAGCTACTGAGCCCGGATCGGATTTCATGCGCTATCTCGTCCATTCTGTATCACGCAAGCGGCTTCTGGGCTGCGGCCTGCTGCTGACTCAGGTACTGGCTCATGCCGCGTTGGTGCCGTTTGCGGTAGCGCAAGAGCAAGAGCCCAATCTGGATCTTCTCGTCTTCGATGCAGTCCCGCTGAATGTAGAACCAAGTGTCGACGCGGCCGCTGCAGCACTGGTGGCCACCGGGGCACAACCTCCCTATCAGGCCAGCGAACTGGTCATTCCGCCACGCGACAACCCGCAACCGGTAACCGTTGCCATCCAGCAGCAGGTACTGCAGTCGCTGACTGAAGAGGAAACTGCGGCCATTACTGATATCGAACGTCGCGAAGCCCAGCTGAAACAAATGGAACAATCCGGCGATGCCTACAGCAATGAGCTGGCCGAGGTGCTAATGGATCTGGCGACAGACTATGAGTCGGCAGGCGACTTCCTTGGCGCGCAAACGCTTTATGAACGTGCCAATCATATTGTTCGCGTCAACTATGGCTTGTTCAGCGCCGAGCAGATTCCGGTCGTCAAGCGCATGTTCAACAACTACCTGATGAGCGGCGACTTGTATGCGGCCGACCAGCAGCAGGAATATCTGTACTATCTGCAACGCAAAATTCATGGTGATGACACAGCCAATCTGATTCCGCCATTGCAGGAATATGCCGAGTGGAATGTGCAGGCGTTTTTGTCATATGTACCGGCTGCACTGCCGAGCCCGGCGACTGAGACTGACACGGCAGAGCAAGCGTCTGTGCCACCACCACCTCCGCCCTCCAATACCGTTCCGGACCTGCTGACATTCCGCATCCAGCATCTGCTGAATGCACAGTTGTTGTATCAACAATTGATCGAGCTCTTGCTTGCCACTACGCACCGCTCCGACCCACGTCTGCCGGAAGCCGAGCGTTCCCTGGCTGTCACCAGTTATCTGTTCGCCACGCAGGCCGTCATGATGGATCCCTCCATTGATGCGCAGACCGGTCTCTACACGGACATGCCGATGCGTCGCTCGGGTTACAGTGAAGGTCGCAAGTCACTGGAGCGTCGCATCAGTTATCTCCAGCAGAATACATCAACGTCACCGGCAGAACTTGCACACGCCCGCCTTGAACTGGTGGATTGGATGATCGCGACGCACACACGTTCTGATTTCGCCAAGGTGTTCAACGGTGCCTATGGCGACTACGTTGCCTCTGGCGCAACGGCGGAGCAAGTCGCCAGCATTTTTTATCCGCCGCTGCCCATTCAAGTACCTACCTTCATCATTCGGCCTTATACACGGCAGGGGCTGGGCATTCCGATTGAAGCGGCACTTAAGTATCAGGGCTACATTGATGTCGAATACGGCGTCAGCAAAATTGGTGACAGCCTCTCGCCGAAAATTCTTTATCGCACGCCTGAAACGCCAGACGCTGTGGAGGAAGTCCTGCTGCGCTCATTGCGCCGCGCAGAGTTCAGGCCGCGCATGAAAGATGGTGAGCTGGTCGACGATGACAGGATTACGGCGCGCTACTACTACGCCTATTGAAGTTAGCGGATAAGACAAAAGAGACAGCAACAAAAAGGCCAGCAGATGCTGGCCTTTTTGCTTTCAGATGTTGCTGCGTTATACGAGGCGGTAACCCAGCTCGGACAACGGCATCTTGCGAACACGTTCGCCGGTGGCATTGAAGATGGCATTCGCCACTGCAGCCAGCAACGGCGGCATCGACGGCTCGCCACCACCACTTGGTGCAAAGTCACCGGTCTCTACGAACATCGTGTCCAATGCCGGTGTCTGCGGCATGCGCAGCAGTGGGTACTGGTGGAAGTTCTGCTGCTGGATGGTGCCGTTGTTGAAGGTGATCTTGGCATTGAACAGCTGGCTCAGGCCGTCAACGATGCCGCCTTCAAGCTGGTTCTCGGCGCCATTGAGGTTGTGAATGAAGCCGAAGTCGGCAACAGCCCATACCTTGTTCACTTTCACTTCTTTGTTGGCGCTGACAGTGATGTCGGCAACCTGCGCCACATAACCGCTGTGGCAGAAGTAGAACGACAGCCCCTGACCCTGGCCGGGAGGTAACTGCTTGCCATAACCGGAACGCTCGGCAACGGTGCGGATCACGTTGGCGGCACGACCTTTATGCATGCCCTGTGGGTTCTCGGCTGGACCTTCACCGCCCAGCGTATCGATCATGAAATCAACGTGGCTCTTGCCGGATGCCATTGCCATTTCATGCATGAAACCCTGGAACGAGAACGCCAGTGCGTTGGATCCCGGTGCGCGCATTGGGCCAGTCGGAATACCGTTCTGGAACAAGGTCTGCGTTACTTTCAGGTTTGGCACTACATCCATTGGGAAGATGTTGGTCGCCATATCTGCGCTGGTCATCGGGCCTTGACCGTTGCCGGTGTGACTTACGAAATGATCCTGGAACGCGGTGAGTTTGCCATCGGCATCCAACGCTGCTTTGTAGTGATGGAAACCACCTGGACGATAAAAGTCATGCGTCATGTCGTCTTCGCGGGTCCACTGCAGTTTGACCGGGCGGCCTTCCATGCGCTTGGCAATGGCAGACACTTCGAATACGAAATCGTTAGCCAGTTTGCGACCGAAACCACCACCGATGCGGGTCATGTGCAGCGTAGAGTTTGCAGCTTCAACGCCTGCAACTACTGCAGCACCGGCTTCACCACCCTGTGGGATCTGGGCAGGTGCCCATACTTCGATCTTGCCGTCTTTGAACAAGGCAGTTGCCGTTTCTGGCTCAAGCTGCGCGTGCGATACGTAGGGATATTCATAGAAGCCTTCGACAACTTTTGCAGCACTGGAGAAAGCGGCATCAACATCACCACGACCAGCAGGTACGCGAGTGGCGTTCGGGCCAGGAGGACCCTGTGTCACCATAATCGGGTCGCCGTCTTTGCCGGCCAGATCTTTCGCGCGTGCTACCAGGTCATCCCAGGTTGCAGTTTCGGCAGTGCTGGTATCCCAGACTACGTCGAGTTCGCGCTTGGCTTTGATTGCAGTCCAGGTATCCACCGCAACAATCGCGATGCCACCGAAGTGGGTGCCGCTGTTGGCACTGAAGAAACGCGCATCCAGGAAAGGCTCAACGATGAAGGCGTCGATAACGCCCGGCAGCGATTTGATGTGGGCTTCGTTGAAGGAGGTGGCTTTGGCAGCAATCTGCGGAGCCTTGGTGAAGGTGGCGTATACCATGCCGTCCATACGGACGTCGGCGCCAAACAGCGGCTTGCCAGTCACGATGCCGTGGTTATCAACACCGGTGAAGCGGCGACCCAGCAGTTTGAACTGGCTCTGTTCTTTCAATACCAGCGTGGCGACTTCCGGTACCGGCATCTTCGCGGCATCGGTTGCCAGTTCGGCGTAGGTCCACGAACGGTTGGAAGCAGCGTGCAGAACTTTGCTGTCAGCCGTGGTCAGTTCGGCAGCAGGTACTTTGAATTTCTTGGCAGCAGCGCCCACGATCATCGCGCGTGCAGCAGCGCCAGCCTGACGCATGCCCATCCAGTTCATCGGTGTGGACAGCGAACCACCGGCAAACTGGTTGGCGCCGTATTTGGTGGCATCAACGTCTGCTTGCAGAACGTCAACGTCAGCCCATGCGCAATCAAGTTCTTCGGCAATGATCAGTGGCAGACCAGTCTTGATGCCCTGACCACATTCGGGGTTCTTCGAGAAAATGTTGATGCGACCATCGGGCTTGATCTGTACGTAGGCGCTGAGCTCAACCGCATCTGAAGTGGCTGCTTCCTGCGCGAAGGCTTTCTTCGGCGCTGCGGCAGCCATGCCACCCAGTACCAATCCGCCACCGGCAAGGCCGGACAGTTTCAGAAAGCCGCGACGGCTTACTTCAGGCGCTTTGACGTCGGCCAGCAGAGCGGTGGGCTCATTGCCAAGCATTTCGTGGAACACAGCTGGCAGTTCGGCCAGCGAAATATTGGGGTTCTTCATGTTCATACGCGACCTCCCTGAACGGCGGCAGCATCATAGAAAGCGGTTGCAGGCTGTTGGCCGGCAGCAACTTTGATGGCGCGCTTGATGCGGGTGTAGGTGGCGCAGCGGCAGAGATTGCCGGACATGGCGGCGTCGATATCGGCATCGCTTGGGTTCGGGTTGTTCTGCAGCAGAGCAGTAGCGCTCATGATCTGGCCTGCCTGACAGTAACCACACTGTGGTACGTCTTCGGCAACCCAGGCTTCCTGGATTTTGTTCAGGGTGCCGTCAGCAGCGGCAAGGCCTTCGATCGTGGTGATCTGTTCGTTGGTGAGGTTGCCCACCGGGATCTGGCAGGAGCGCACTGGCGCGCCATTCAGATGCACGGTGCAAGCGCCGCACTGGGCAATACCGCAACCGTACTTGGTGCCGACCATGCCGAGCGTATCGCGCAGGACCCACAGCAGCGGAGTGGAGGGATCTATTGTCCCGATGTCCAATGTTTGACCGTTGATTTGCAAAGTTGCCATAACAACTCACTCCCCCTTGGTTATTTGAAAAAATGTTGGTGGTGGGTAATACAGATGTTTATAAAAATTCAGTTATCGTGCCGGGTGAAAAAAGCGAGTAATTTCAGGCGGTACGAACTACTAAAAGTGGTTCAAAATAATCCACTTGGAAGCCCTGTGGCAAGCGCTATCTTGTTGTCTGGCCTCGCTATGTTGGTACGAATACAGCCTATTCCGCCCCTTCTCGCCCGACTTTGGGTCAGGCATGGGAAGCGCTTGGAGTGGACCCGAAACACCACGCCAAAATTGCAGGACTGACCACAAGGAATTTTGCGCAATGACCCCGTCCCACTCCCGCACCTGGCACTGGGCATTTCCCACCCCAGCGGAGGCCGTCTGGCGGGTGTTTGCCGACACCGCCCGCTTCAATGAGGCAGCGGGTTTTCCGCCCCATACCATTAATGAAGTGCCGCAAGGGGACGGGTCGATTCGCTATTTTTCCGAGGCAAGCCTCAATTCCTATAAGCTTGCGTGGGAAGAAGTGCCCACTAACTGGATCGAATACCTGTGGTTCACCCATGAGCGACGCTTCAGCAAGGGCCCATTTACCGATATCACGGCCCATGTGGAAATCGAGTCGATTCCCGAGGGATGTATCTGCCACTACACCTTGACCGCAACCCCGGCCAACCTGTTGGGACACTTCGTGCTAAGGACCGGCTTCTTTAATGGCACCGAGAAGAAGTTCACCAAAATGGCCAACGAAGCAAAGGCCTTCGTGGAAGAACAGGCCGTCTTGCCCTTTGTTTTTGCGCAGCCCATCCTCGCGCCCGGCGCCCGCGAGCGTTGTCAGCAGTTGCAAGGCGGTATGCAGAACAGCCCTTACCACCACGCCCATCTCGACAAACTGGTGGCCTGGATACTGGACCGGCCCGATGCAGACGTCTGGACCCTCCGCCCGAAGCTGCTGGCGAAGGAGTGGAAGGCACCGGAGCGGGAGGTCATCGAACTGTTCCTGTTGGCCGCCAATCGCGGTCTGTTGAATCTGCGTTGGGACCTGTTGTGCCCCAACTGCCGCATCGGCAAGGCGCCGAGTGCGCGCATGGATGAGATCCCGCAGGGTACCCATTGCCCGAGTTGCAACATCGACTACGGCCGCAACTTCAATCGCAATGTTGAGCTGGTGTTCCAGCCATCCAAATCCATTCGTCCTATCCTGGGTGGCGAGTATTGCGTGTTCGGGCCGATGAGTACCCCTCACATAAAGGCACAGCTACGCGTCGAAGCAGGGCAAAGCCGCCGGGAACGCATAATGCTGGCCAGCGGCACCTACCGGCTGCGCACGCTGGAGCCTGGCAACGATATCTTTGTCGATACCTCTGCCAATCCAATGTTGTCAGTGGTTATTGACGGTGATAACCAACTTGCTCTGGCCTCAGCGCCGGCAACGGGAGCCATGCTGCATATCGAGAACCGCAGTCAACGTGCGCGCACTCTCATCATCGAACACCGCGAATGGATGCGGGACGTGCTCACCGCCAAGGAAGCGACGACGTTGCAATGCTTCCGCGACCTGTTCGACGAAAACATTCTGCGGCCCGGTGATCACGTGGAGATCGACAGCGTCACGTTGATGTTCACTGACATCAAGGCATCAACCGCGTTGTACGAACGTATAGGTGATGCAGCGGCGTTTGCGTTGGTGCGGGAACACTTCGCAATTCTCGCCGCCTGCGTAAGGCGCCATAACGGAACGATCGTCAAAACCCTCGGCGATGCGATCATGGCCGCATTCAACATTCCCGCCGATGCAGTGCGCTGTGCACAAGCCATCCAGGCAGATTTTGCCGACTTCAATTTGTCACGTTCTGTGCAAGATGAAAAAGTATTGGTCAAACTGGGTTTGCACATGGGGCCGTGCATTGCCGTCACGCTGAACGGCATCCTTGATTACTACGGCAAGGTCGCCAACCAAACCGCACGTTTGCAAAGTCTCAGCGATGGCGGTGACATTGTGTTGTCGCAGGCCCTGGCTGATGAACCCGTGGTGCAAGATATCCTGTGGGAATTCAGCGCCGAAGCCGGCACCAGCCGGCTCAAGGGCATCAGCGGCGACACTGCGTGGCTGCGAATCAGCGCCGATGCGCTGGCCTACACGCGCAAGCATCCTTCCTTGGACCCTTCCTAAAGACTCTCAGGGATTTACGTGCAGATGCCCCATCATGCCGACATCGGCATGATCGAGAATATGGCAGTGATACATCCACATGCCGGAGCGATTATCGAATTTAACCGCCAGCTTCAGCTCGCTGTGCAACGGCACATCGACCGTGTCCTTCCACTCCACCACACCAGTGGCAGGATTCAACACTTGGAAGAAAAAGCCATGCATGTGGAAGGGATGCGAGAAATCAGTGTCATTCTTCACAGTCCATACTTGCGTCTCACCCACCTTCGCCATGATTGGCACCGCATGGTCATGATGCACGCCATTGAAACCCATGATGACGTCATCGTTGCTGTCATATCCTATGGTCATGTTGAGCAACTGTTCCTTCGCGCCATCGATCGGCAGCGGCGCTATCTCGCGCAGTTGTTCCGGAATTGCCGCGGGCGTCACCGCAGGCTCATCAACAGTGACGATATTTATCAAGTCTTCTGCCAAACGATTGTAGGTGCTGCCGTAGCCACGTTCGGTCGGATACCACTTCAATATGCCTTCAGAGCCTGGTGCTTCCGGTGGAGTGAATACAAAGTCATAACGCTCACCCGGTACCAGCTTGATCTCATTGACAGTGCGTGTGCGCGCCGCAAATCCACCATCGCCGCCGAGTATCACCAACGGCGAGCGCTTGTAGCGTAGCGTGTAGTAGCGCGTGCGGGCGGCGTTGATGACACGCCAGCGCTGCTGTTTACCCTGGCGCACTTTCAACGTCGGCAGCACTTTGCCGTTGACGAGCAACACGTTGCCTTCACGTCCGAACAAATCACCAAAGCGACCGCCCGCTTTCGGCGACTGCAACTGACCTTCGGTGTCGAGGCTCATGTCGGAAAACATGAGTATCAGTTCATCGCCAAAGACTTTTGGTTCGGCAGGATCGGCGACAACCATGGGACCATACAAGCCAAAACCCACCTGCGCCGCCGAATTGACGTGTGGGTGATACCAGAAGGTACCGGCATCCGGCACTGTGTAGTCGTAGGTGAATTCTTCGCCAGGATTGATATCGGGCTGCGTGAAGCCGGGCACGCCGTCCATCGCATTGGAAATGCGCAGGCCATGCCAGTGAATGCTGGTCGCTTCCGGCAGTGAGTTTTTGAAATGCACGATCAGGCGATCACCGACTTTCAATTTGAGTAGCGGGCCAGGCAGCGAACCGTTGTAGGTCCAGACGCGCGTCTTCTTGCCGGGCAGGATTTCCAGCTCCTTGATGACGGCTTCGAGATTGATTTCCAGGATGTCAGGATCGGGGTTCAGGTCTGTTGGCGTTGGCAGCACCAGCCCAGCGTCCCAACCTGCAGGCTGCTCTACCTGCGAGGCCGCGAGCTGATCCTGTGCCATGGCTGTGCCGAGCTGACAGGCGAGAAAGGTTATGAGCGCTATATGGCGTTGCTTGCTGAACATCGTTACTCGCGGCACCAAAACATGCTTTTGGTTTACATGGTTACATGTAAATGCAAATGCCCGTCGCAATCCAGTGCACAAAGACGAATTCATTATGGTTCCACCTTCGCCAAAGGCTACGGCGGACAAGTCCTGCTGACTTGCTTGTGGGGACAGCGGCGATCAGTCCCGGAGGCTACGTAGCGGACTTGCCCGCCGTAGCCTTGGCGAAGGAGGGCTGATAACCTGCTGCGCTTTCAGCTATCTGTTCAACTTGCCAAACCATCTGGGCCTATGACAACTGCAATCAAAACAACCCCTGAAAATCCCTTTGTTCGCTTCGTGTTCTGGCCGCTCGTCGCCTTGCTGGGCGCCGGCGCGCTCGGTGGCATTGCCCTCAATAACGGCGAATCGATCAACAGCCTGTGGCTGATTGTTGCGGCCGTTTGTATCTATGCACTGGGCTATCGCTTCTACAGTGCATTCATCGCCGCGAAAGTATTGGCGCTGGATGGCACGCGCGCTACGCCGGCGGAACGACTGTCGGACGGCCGCGACTTTGTGCCGACGCATCGCTGGATTGTGTTCGGCCATCACTTCGCCGCCATTGCCGGCCCCGGCCCCTTGGTCGGCCCCACACTGGCAGCGCAGTTCGGCTACCTGCCGGGCACCTTGTGGATCCTGATCGGTGCCGTGCTCGGTGGCTGCGTGCAGGACTTTGTCATCCTGTTCTGTTCCATACGTCGCAACGGTCGCTCACTCGGCCAGATGGCGCGCGATGAGTTGGGCATTGTTGGCGGCGCTGCTGCCTTGGTCGGCGTGCTGGCGATCATGATCATTCTGATTGCGGTGCTTGGTCTCGTCGTCGTCAACGCCATGCGTCACAGCCCGTGGGCCACCTCGACTGTCGCCGCCACGATTCCAATCGCAATGCTGATTGGTCTCTACATGCGCAACCTTCGCCCGGGTCGCGTTATCGAAGGTTCGCTGCTGGGTTTCGGCTTGTTGCTGCTTGCGGTGTTTGGCGGTGGCTGGATCGACGAGAGCGCAACGCTGCGCACCTGGTTCGACTACGACGGCCCGCCGCTGGCGCTGATGGTGATCGCCTATGGTTTCGTCGCTGCCGTGTTGCCCGTATGGTTGTTGCTGGCGCCACGTGACTATCTGTCGACGTTCATGAAGATAGGCACCATCTTTCTGCTTGCGCTGGCCATTCTGGTGCTGCGCCCCCAGTTGCAAATGCCTGCATTGACACAATTCATCGACGGCACCGGCCCCGTATTTGGCGGCAAGGTTTTTCCATTCGTGTTCATCACGATTGCCTGCGGCGCCATCTCCGGCTTCCACGCATTGATTTCGTCGGGCACCACGCCGAAGTTGCTCAGCAATGAGAAGGACGCCCGCTTCATCGGCTATGGCGCCATGATGATGGAGTCCTTCGTCGCCATCATGGCAATGATCGCTGCTTGCGTACTTGAGCCCGGCATTTACTTCGCCATCAACAGCCCCACTGGTCTGGTCGGCGCGCAGGCAGCACAGGCAGTAGCCACCATTACCGGCTGGGGTTTCCCGGTGACAGTAGAACAAATGCAAACGCTGGCTCAGCAGATGGGCGAGACTTCCTTGTTCGCGCGCACCGGCGGCGCACCGTCACTCGCTGTCGGCATGGCCAGCATCTTTGGCAGCGCGTTTGGCAACTCGCTGCTCGCGGTTTGGTACCACTTCGCGATCATGTTTGAAGCGCTGTTCATTCTGACGACAGTTGATGCCGGTACCCGCGTTGCGCGTTTCATGCTGCAGGATCTGCTGGGCAACATCTTCCCTGCGATGGGCCGCACGTCGTGGTATCCAAGCGTCGTCATTTGCAGCGCGTTGGTCGTGCTCGGCTGGGGTTATTTCCTCTACAACGGCACCATCGATCCGCTTGGTGGTATCAACAGCCTGTGGCCGTTGTTCGGTATTGCCAACCAGATGCTGGCAGCAATTGCACTGTGTGTGGCGACGGCGATCATCGTCAAGTCGGGGCGCGCGCGTTACGCCTGGGTTACTGCAGCACCGCTGGTTTGGTTGGTAATCGTCACGACTTCAGCCGCGTGGGAAAAGCTGTTCAGCCCTGAACTGCGTATCGGCTTCCTTGTACATGCCGAAGACCTGCAGGCGCAAATTGCCAGCGGACGCATCACCGGCGAAGCAATCGCATCCACCGAGCGACTTATCTTCAACGATCAGCTCGATGCTGCATTGACTGCGTTCTTCCTGATCGTCAGCTGGATCGTCGTCATTGAAACGACGCGCATTTGCTTTGCCTTCGTGCGCGGCCGCAAAACGCCTGCCGTGACAGAAACGCCTTACGAGCCGACTCGTTTGGTGGAGGGTTAAGTGAACTCACTGCTGAAACTCAAGCAATCATGCAGCACGGCCTGGTCCGTACTGCGTGAACTGAGTGGTGATGATGCCTATGAGCGTTATCTGCAGCACCACAGTGTGACGCATCCGGATGAACAACCGCTGGATCGCGCAACTTTCTTCAAGACAGAACAGCGACGCAAGTGGGATGGTGTGCGTCGCTGTTGCTAATGATTGCTGATCGACGCTGAGCTCTCCCGGCCTACTCGCTGAGCTGGTATCTCAGTATGGTCTGTACGTCACGCCTTTCTTCTGCCGCATACTTCCACTTGGATAGCGCTGCCACAGAAGCCGCGTCGAACAGATCGCTCTGCTCGCAAACATTCGCAGGTTCGATCTGTAGCCGCACGCAATGGTCGATCACCTTGGGCTCGTAGACGGCGCCTGTTTCATCTATGGAAAACTGCAGTTGTACCCAGGCTTCTCTTTTTTCCGCCAGTGCTTCGGGAGGATACTTCGGACTGATTCGCACCAACGGCAAGAGGTTTGGTTGCAACTGCTCTCCTTGTTCTGCCCCTGCTACGACTCCCGCTTCCACCAACAAACCGCTGCCGATCAACAGGCCGTAGCAAATGGATTTCAACGTCGAATATTTTCTTCCTGTTTTCATAAGCATGAGAATCCTCCTTTTCAGTTGATATTGATTGTCCTGCCAAAACGAAAACTTCGGCACCATGTTGGAAGCCGCCAGCAAAGCGCTGCCTGATGCATTGCTGGCTACTTCCAGCAGACAGTTACCGTAACCCTCGCGGCTGACCTGACGCTCATTCACCAGCACTTCGTCACAGGCAAACTCCTGCAGACAGTCGAACTCGTTGTGCCAAAGCCAGACAGCGGGATTCCAGCTGCACAGCGCCTTGACGGCTTCGAGCAGGATTACCCATTCGAGATCGTGATTACGCACATGCTGCAGCTCGTGTTTGACCGCGAGTTGCAGATTGCGTGGTGAAGTGAGCAGGTCGGATGGCAGTACTATTTGCTTGCCTCCGAGTGCGCGTGTGGAGAAGGGAGTGGTGATTGCCGAGGAAACCAGCAACTCGATGCCATGAATTTTCTTCCACGGCGTCGCATTGCTGACTATCTGTCGTAGCTGGGACAGTTGCCGCCAGACTCGGTGGCCTTGCAATAGCACTACTGTCAGCAGCACCGTGAGGAATAAAAATTCCAGACTCAGCGCTCCCAAACCGTCTTGTGGAAGCGCCTGCTCCATCGCCGCTGTCACAATGATTTCTCTACCCGCCATGATGCCCGCGATGCCGGTCTTCCATAGCGGTAATACAACATCGAGCACTGCCGTCAGTGGTAATAGCAGCAACGACGCAAGGAACAGAAATCTCGCCAGGTTCAGTTGCTGGGATTGGCTGGCCTCAAAACCCAGCCACACCGCAGTGCGCTTGATAAGCCACCACAACACCCACGCCACAACCAACAGCACATTCAATTTCAGGTACAGCGACAACAGCATTGCACTCATGTCATTTCCCTCCTTTCTTGGGTGAAGCGCCCGTTGATGAGCGCTTTGGCTTTTCCTGCGCGTTTTCCTGTGAGTCCAGCAATTGTTTCAACTCGGTGATTTCCTGCGCCGACAACTTGTGGTCACTGATCAGGCGCGCCACCAGTGCGACGGGCGTGCTTTCAAACAGTCGTCCCATCACATGGCCCAGGGTGCGCCCTTCATATTCTTTCTTCGTCAGTGTCGGGGAGTACAGATGCGCCTTGCCTTCCTTGCGATTGGCGACAAAGCCTTTCTTTTCCAGAATGCGGATGATGGTCGACGCAGAGGTGTAGGCCATTGCCCGACTCTTCGGCAGCGCCGCAATGACGTCGTGCACTGACGCTTCTTCCAGCTTCCACAGGATCAGCATCAGTTCCAGTTCGGTTTCGGTAAGAAGTGCTTTGCGGTTTTCTTCTTTACTCATGCTGTGCCTTCTCAAGTTGCGACAATTGATCAGTGAACCGTACGTAACGAGCGTCGTTGCTGTCCACCAGCGACAATGCTTTCTCCATGTACTGTATGGCGGCGGGAATGTCTTTTTGAACCTGCGCCACCTTTGCCAGACCTGCATAGGCATTGGATGAGGCCGGCCACGTGATCGTGCTCAGCTCCAGGAGTTCCCTGGCCAGCGGGGCGTTGCCAAGCACTTGAAGCACTTCATCGGCTGCGGTGTTAACGGCACTTTCCTCCGGAACAACTTCGTACCCGAGCCGATCCGAGAGGCTGCCGTAGAAGTCCTTCACTGCCGACACACCCTTGCCGGAGGTCGCCAGCGTCAGCTTCCAGTTTCTGAATAACTCGCGGAATGCCTGGAACTGACCGATGACCGGTGTGGTGAAATGGGTTTCGTCAGGTAGCTCGTCCGCTTTCCAATGCAAAGGTTCTGGTGCGGCGGCGAGCGCCGTTCTGGTGGCATTGAAGGCATCCAGAACACGTTGCTGTTCCGCTCCAACATTCATGTAGAGCCAGGTGTTGGTATGCGTGTTGGCAACTGCAGACTTGAACTGCTCGGTCAATTCGGGTCCCAAGAAACGCAAGCTGGGACTGAATGCAAATCTCGCCTGATAGGCATCTGGTCTCGCAATCAAACTGTAGGTCACCAGCAAACCGCCGAAGGAATGGCCCGCCAGCATGCTGTAGTCATTGGTGCGGTATCGCTGGGCAATATAGGGTTTGAGTTCATCAACCAGGAAGTCCAGAAACCTGTCGCCGCCGCCGGAATTTTGCACACCCGGCAGTGCCAATGGCGTCATGTCCAGGGTGCGGTCAGTGCTCTCCACACCCACAATGATCAACGCTGGCATTTCCCCATAGGCATGCAGCGTTCTTGCGGTACCCACCGTATGTGGCAGTTGCTCCGACCCATCCAGCACATACAACACGGGATAGACGGCATTTGGCTGATCTTCATATCCTGCAGGCAGGATGACGGAAATATTCCTCAGGTCATTCAGTGCGGTCGACTTGACCTCGAGACGAACCTCATCCTCTGACGCATGAATAGCAGAAGTAAATGCTGCTGCAAGGAACAGCAATGCGAACAGCGTGCCGGCTACACTCGTGCTCATTGCGATTGCCACCCGCCAAATTGATCATGGAAAGTCATAGACATATAACCGCTCTCCCTTCTGTTCAAAGCGCTTGAATATGTCAGCGCCGCTCAAGCGCACACTGTCTCGTTCGTTCTGAAGGTCGAGCTGAATCAAGGCGGGATCCACCTTCGACAAGGCCGCGGCCGTTTTCTTGAATGGGTCCAGCATCGCGACCGTCACCGATGCACCTGCAATGATCGCTACCTTTACAGAACACTCTCTGTCGTCAAAAACATAGTTATTAGTCGATAACTTCTGCCAGGCGATGCGTTCGTTCGCGAGTTTGTCCAACGTGGTTTCCGGCAGGGCGCGCAGCTTTTTTATGGGGCAACTACCGATGCCCTGCTTTCCCTGCGCTGGATAGGAATATTTGATCACGACAATTTCCCCGGAGTTGTTGCTTATCACGTAGCGCGGCAACGCACTGCATCCAGACAGCAGCAATGCGGGCAAAAGAACGATGAACCATCGTTTGGGCTGCATCACACGACTCGAAATTCCGATGCGCCGATTTATAACTAATCATTTAGTTTATTGTCAACTAATAGTTTAGTTTCTGGAGACACAAAAAAAGCGACTGTTTTCACAGCCGCTTTTCGTTTCGCACAAATGCTAGTGCTTACAAGAACTCAAGCAGCGCCATGATGACCAGGGCGAACACGATGCTGCTGGT
>JAZKEH010000500.1:0-3580 GCA_040387155.1 Pseudomonadota bacterium
TTCGCCGGTCCAGCCACTCGGCGTAGCCTCGTGTCGTTCAGCAAAGCACAAAGCTGCACTTTGTAAGCGCTTTGCTTCACCCATGGCCTTCGAGGTTCCCAGAAACCTGTCCCCACCTTGTGCCCTCTAGTGCGTCTTGGAAAATCTGGGAGCAGGTGCGGGCTGAACTATGCCGCCAATTTCCACGAATGACGTTCGCGCCAGATTGTGCGGATGTTGCTGGGCTTCAGCCAAACTGAGCACTGGCGCGATGCACACATCGTGACTGGCGAAGTGGCTGCACCATTCATCACGAGCACGTGTGCGAAAAAAATTCTCCAGCAACTGTCTCTGCTGTGGCCATAGCGCACGGTTCCATTGTTGGTTGAAGAGCTGATCACGCAGTGGAGCCACTTCCAGTAGGCGTTGATAGAACTGTGGCTCGATGGCAGCAAGGCTCAACCACTTGCCGTCCGCGCATTGGTACACGTTGTAGAACGGCGCACCGCCGTCGATCACATTGCTTTCGCGTTGGTCGATCCAGCGGTTGTCGGCGAAGTCGCCGTAGATCATGCCGAGCATTGAGATGACGCCATCGGTCATCGCGGCGTCCACTACCTGTCCAGTACCGGTTGCTTTGACGTGATGCAGCGCAGCGAGTACGCCCATGGCGAGGTAGAGCGCGCCGCCGCCGAAGTCGGCGATCAGGTTCAACGGGATGGCGGGTTTTTCTTTGGTGCCCATTGCATGCAGCGCGCCGGTGATGGCGAGGTAGTTCAGGTCGTGGCCGGCTTTCTGCGCGAGTGGGCCGTTTTGACCCCAGCCGGTCATGCGGCCATAAACGAGGCGTGGGTTTTGTTGCAGCGCAACATCGGGGCCGAGACCGAGGCGCTCCATTACACCAGGGCGGAAGCCTTCGATGACGATGTCGGCGCGTTGCATCAGTGTCAAAGCCTGTGCTTTGCCATCGGAATTCTTCAGATCCAGATACACTGAACTGCGACCGCGGGCTTCGACATCGGCAGCGCTGTAGATGGTACCGGGTCGGTCGATGCGAACAACGTCGGCGCCCATGTCGGCGAGCAGCATGCAGCAGAACGGTGCCGGGCCGAGGCCGGCGAATTCCACTACCTTGAGTCCTGCCAGTGGACCGTTGGACTTTTCAGTGACTGCAGTGTCGGGTTGTTGTGCGACACGCGGCTGCTCGGCAATGCGCTGTTGTCCTCGTTGATTGCCTCTGTCCCACGCATCTGATGTCAGGCCTTGTGCACGCAAGACATGCTTCTCGATCTTCTGGGTCGGTGTCAGCGGCATCTCGCTGACGACGCGGACATAACGCGGAATCATGAATGCTGCCATGCGCGGTTGCAGGAATGCGATCAGCGCAGCAGGATCGAGTGTGGCGTCCGCTTGCAGTGACAGCACAGCAAGCACTTCGTCTTCGCCACCATCGCCAGGCACAGCGACTGCAGCAGCGGCATTCACGCCGGGACAACTGAGCAACTCCGCTTCGACTTCAAACGAGCTGATGTTCTCACCACGTCGGCGAATCATGTCTTTCGCACGGTCAACAAAGAAATAGTTTTGTTCGCTGTCGTAGCGAAACAGATCGCCGGTGTGGAACCAGCCATTGCGCCAGCTCTGTGCAGTAGCTACCGGATCATTGAGGTAGCCGTGCGTCATCGTCCATGGTTCAGCCGTGCGTATGATCAGTTCGCCGATTTCGCCGGCAGCAACTTCATTGTCAAACGCATCGACCAGGCGCAACTCAACACCAGTACGTGGTTTGCCACAGCTGCCGCGTGCGGTCGGATTGGGTCCTACCCACAGCGGTACCGACAGTTCGGTCATGTTGAATTCGGTGAAGACAGCAATGTTGAAGCGTTCAGCGAAGGCGAGCGCTTCGGCGCCGAACGGCGCGATGACGGCGCGACGGATCGTGTGTTGCTTCTCGCCCTCACGCACCGGTTGCTGCATCAGGAATTGCACCATGGTGCCGAGCAGGCCAACCGACGTTACCTGCAAGCGGGCAACAGTGTCCCAGAACGAATCCGTACGGAAACGTTCGACGACAGCAGCGGTGCCGCCATGGATCAGTGCGAAGTTGATACCGAGGACGCCGCCGATATGAAACATGGGCAGTGCAACGAGATTGCAATCAGCCGGACCAACATGCCGGAACTCGCACGCAGCAGTAAAGGTATGCCGATACGAACAAAGCACACCCTTCGATGGTCCGGTGGTGCCAGACGTGAAGATAACGCACTGGGTGTCCCACGGCTGGATCTTGCGTGCGGGTGGTTGCAGGTTGGTGGAATCTGATTCGAGTACAGTAGCGGGCAGCAGTTGGAGTCCCGCGAGAGCAGGGCGCTCGTCACCGAGTACAACGAGCTGTTGCATGTTGGCGGTGTTCACATTTGCCAGACGCTCAATCAACTTGCCGTCAGCGATCATCAAACGCGCACCGCTGTTGTGGATGACATGCTGCAACAATCGGCCTTTGTAAGCCGTGTTGATCGGTACATAGATCGCACCCAGCCAGTTCAGCGCCAGCCACACCAAAACGGCAGCGGGTCCGTTCGGCAGCCAACTCAGCACGTAATCATCCTGTTTGACACCAAGCGCCTGCAGGCCGGCAGCGTGCCGTTGTACCGCCGCCAGCAACGCAACGGATGTGTAACTTTCACCACTGTCAAACTTCACGACTACGAGTGAGGGATGCGTGCGTGCATTGTGCTCAAGCAGATCACGGGTAACGCAGGGAGCAGTGTTGGCGGCAGATGCAGACATGGGATTGGTAAGCTTTTGGTTTTTGCGGCATTCTACATGCAGCCATGAAATTCCCTGTCGCCACCTTGTTCGCACTGCTGCTGGCCGTCTTGTCGCCAGCCGCTCTCTTGTTTTCGCCGCAGGCGCTCGCGCAGCGCGAATTTCGCCAATACGACAGTTTCGAATACGAAGCCGATCCCGGCTTGCCCGCCGATTGGCAGGAACCCGGCGAGTTTGTGACGGGCCGCTTGATGTATCCCTCGGGCGTCACCTTCGGCCGTTGGCGCGGCGGTAGTTGGGAGCAGGGCGGCTCCAGTTGGGCCGTCGATTACCCCGAAGGCGATCGCACTTTCGTCAGCCTGCTCAAACGTTTCTCGACCATCAACGTGCGCTCTGTCGAACAACCCGTAAATCCCAACGACGCCGACGACATGGGCTACTGGCCCTTCCTGATGGTAGGACTCGCCGGCTTCTGGGAGCTGACGGATGAGCAAGTGCTGAACCTCCGCAACTACCTGCTGAAGGGAGGCTTCCTGTTTGCCGATAGTTTCTTCGGTTCCCAATCCTGGCCAGGTTTCGCGGAAGGTATGCGACGAATTCTTCCCGAATACACCATCGTCGATCTCGATGGTTCTCACCCAGTGTTCCACACCGTTTACGACATCCCTGCACTTGCCGAAACACAGATTCCCAACATGAATTCCCTGATGGGCGGCGGTGGCGGTTATCTCGATGACGGCTTCAATCCGCACTGGCGTGGCATCATCGATGACAATGGTCGATTGATGGTGTTGATTGCCTTCAACAACGACGTTGCTGACAGTTGGCAGTG
>JAZKEH010000501.1:0-10516 GCA_040387155.1 Pseudomonadota bacterium
ATTGGCTCGTGTTGTTGTCAACGCTGGGAGGCCTGGCGATGTTCGGCATCAACGGGTTTGTCATCGGGCCATTGGTCGCTGCGGTGTTTATCGTGTTCTGGCAGATTTTCTCGCGCGATTACAACAACGAAGATCTGCAGGATGGCGAAGAGATTGCAAATGGCCCGCACATTCCGGTGCTGTTTGATGAGACAGCGCCGAGCAATAGCAAGCCCGAGAATATGTCGTAGTCAAATAGCCAAATTCAAAACTACACGACTGGAACTCATTTCCTTAGGTGCTTTGGATAGTGCGGTTTTGCTCTAATAATCAGGATGCCAAAGAGCAATTCAAGAAACGAAATGCCTAATGCTACATATTCAAGCCCATCTTCGGCAGCGACTTGAGGATTTATCAGACCAGTTTTTGGCAAAAAATAGTAATAGAGTATCCACGCGCACGCGAATCCTCCGGCGAGCATAAAAAAGATCCCACCAAATTTGGCGCAAACGTTAAATAGCTTATAAAAAGCTATTTCGCGGTCTATTTCCTTTATGGCTTTCATAAAGCTGATCTTGAGATTGCTCTCATCAGAAATTGCCGTTATTGCTATCGTTGTGACCAAGACTTTGTAAGGGCGTTGCATCGGCGTGCTGCCCTACTACCACCTTGGCGCCCTCGCGCGAGACGACAAGGTTCGGCTCGTATTCCGTGTCGCGAATCTTCTGCATCACTGTGATGGCAAGCTCCCTGGTGACCGGGAACTCTTCGGTTTGATGGGCGGTGCCGTCGTAACTGACCGCTGTGCGCACGTATACGAAAATCTCTTCAGCATTGCGGATTGCTTCGATGGCTTCTTCGCGTGTCATGACAAAACTCCTGCATCAAACGATGGATCAAGAGAATCAAGGCGGGATGCCGGGGCTATGTCACCCCGGACGCCCGATATTCTTCCGCACAATGGCCACCACGATCAGCGAAAACGCCAGGAAGCGCACGGTGTAGATGAGCGGGCTGCCTTCGTTCGGGGGATCCACAAACAGGAAGCCGATGCGGTTGAGCCCTTCGATAATGAAAGCGATCGCGAATGCGAGAAACAGCTGATCGCGGGTATCACGCCAGAACTTCAGGAAGAAGACGCCGGCTATCAGGGAGCTGGTGACGATAACGCCTAACAGGAATCCTTCGATCATGGCTTACTCACTCTCCCAAACGAGCCCATACAACAGCAACAGCATTGCCCCTGCTGCGGTGAACAGCCGCAGCAGATACAAGTCAATCTCGGGGGGCAATAGCACCAGATCGAGAAACAGCAAGGCGTTGGACAGGGTCAGGCCTGCGAAGCACAAGCCGCTCCACAACAGCAGCTTCTTGCGATTAAGGGCATAGCCTTTGAGCAACAGCACTGCACAACACAGTGTTGTCAGCATACCCAGGATGTAGACGAGAGCCGCCATACTCATTCCTTTTTCTTGAATTCGAAGGCATCCGCAAAAGCCCGCACTGCGTCGGAAGCGGCTTTCGTATGGATGAGACCGGCGATATACCCTACGTTTCGGCGATAAGCGTCAGAGACAGCGGACATTATCTGGGTTTGATCCCATGTCCGGTCATACCGATAGCCATCGGACATCTCCAACGCGGCGACAATAAAGTCATGTCTGGCGAGATCCAGCAGAATCAGGCTGGCATAGTCATTGTCCACATGGAGCCGCGTGGAAATTTCTTCCTCGACCCACACGACATCGGGATTGTCACGGAACAGCAGTAACGCTTCCAAATGCGGCACGCTTTCAATCCTGCATAGCAGGAAGTCCAGAACATCTTCTCGTAGCTTGATTTTTTGCATGCTACACGGAAACCGGGCATGCCATGCATTGCGCTTCCAACCCCATAACCACCACCATCTCCTTGTCTCGCCTGGCAGCTAATCTATGCCATCGACGCAGCCCTGGTAAATGATGAATTGGTGGTTGCCAGGTACTTCAGGAAAAAGACCCGTGGCTCAAAGCGGCACTGCCGGCGTTACCTTCTCGAACTGCTCCCACACCACCTCCATGTCGGCATCGAGATTCTTGACGATAAGCGCCTGTCCCAGCAGTTTCCAGGTAGCTGACTGCTGGACCGGCTCGCCGTTGACGAGCCCGAAGTGCACGACCAGCAGCGCGTCTTCGACCTTGGTCAGGAAAAACGGATAGAACGGGCCAGTGGGCCGCAGCTGCAGTTCCTTGATGTATTCGTCACGGGTATCAAGCACAAGAGTGCCATCCAGCTTCTCGAAGATGCCTTCGCGGCCCGGCTCAGTGGCCTTGAAGCCGAGATGCAGCAAGTCCCCTTCCCGTTTGATCTCGTGAATACTGTCCGGAATCAGCGCCGCGAGGAACCTGTCTTTCTCCTTGCCGGGCTTTTCATTGGGGCGGCTGGGGTCTTCGTGGGCACGCGCGCCATTGCGCTTGCGGCGGGACTCGCGCTTTTCCATTTGGCGGAGATGTTGTGACAACCGCTTCGCCGTGGGGGGTTCGCCGTTGACGGTGAGCAGAATGTCCCGCTCACGATAGTCGGCCTTCGAGGGATCAACCCGCCGCACGCGCACTTCGTCCTTGCGCTTGTCAGTGGTGGTGAAAGTATAGGCCCAGGTACCGTCGTAGATGTTGTTGAGCCGGCCAACGTAGCGCGTGATCATGTCCATGTAGTCGGTCTCCGCTGCATTCACTGGCACGGTGGTCCATAGCAAGCCCAGCAGCAAAATTGCGCGGAGCCAGGCGGTTTTTGGTAGGGCACTGATCATCTTCAGCTATTCCTTTGATCCATCGTGTTGGCTGACAAGTTTCTTCAGGTCTATTGCTTCGGTCAGCATGCCCTGCCACAGGTCACCAACCCGGCGGATGCGGTCGATAATGGTCTGCACAGTGAACTGGCGCGGATCAAGCTTCGGGGTCACTTCATTCCAGCGCAGCGGCGTGGAGACACCGGCGTAATCGACAGCACGCAGGCTGTATGGCGCTGCCAGCGTCTTGCCGTGCCCATTCTGCAGATAATCGAGGTAGATCCTGTTAAGACGCTTTGAAGGACTGCGTTCAAGACTGGTGATAGCAGGCAGTTCGTGATGTACCAGCTCGGCAATGGTGAGTGCCATGTCGCGCACGGTGTCGTTGTCGTACTTGCCACCGAGCGGCACCGCGATGTGCAGGCCGCGCTTGCCCGAGGTCTTGCAGTAGTGCGGCAGCTTGCTGGCTTCGAAGATGGCATGGAACGCCTGCGCCACCTCCACCACCTTGCCAAAGCCGATGTCGACCGGGTCGAGATCAAAGATCATCCAGTCGGGCTTGTCGAGTTTGCGCAGGCGACTGTGCCACGTGTGCATTTCAAGACAACCGAGGTTGGCGAGATAGACCAGCGTCGCTTCGTTCTGGCACAGCACGTAGCGATTGTCTTCACCCGTGGATTCGGAATGAATGGTCGTGGTCTTCACCCATTCGGGCAGCTCCTGCGGGTTGTCCTTCTGGTAGAAGCCATCGCTGCCAACACCCTGCGGAAAGCGGTGCAGCATGAACGGCCGGTCTTTCAGATAGGGCAACAACACCGACGCCACACTGCGGTAGTAGTTGATGACGTCGAGCTTGGTCAGCTTCAACTGCGGAAAGTAGATGCGCTCGGGATGCGAGACTGGCACTTCCCATTTGTCTATCTTCAGTACGGTGCCCACGCGCGCAGGCGCTTCACGCGAGAAGGTGTGGGGCTCCTGCGCGGTAGTCGCATTGGCCATGGCCTTGTGTTTCGGTGGCGCCGACCCGCTCGCGGCGGGCTGCTTGCCCGCCGCTGACTTTTTGTCAGCTACCGGCTTGTTGGTTGCTGCCGGCGGTTCCTTCGCCGCCGCTGACTTTTTTGTGGGCGTTACCTTTTTTTGAGGCACCACAGGTGCCATCGGCTTCGCAGTCCTGCTTGCTGGCGTCTTGCTCTTCGCCGCGGCTTTCTTGCGACCACCCTGCCGCGCGGCTTCACGATCGCGTGCCTTGGTTGCCACCTGCTCAGCCACTTCCCAGAAAATCTCGTTTGGCTTCTTGTCTTCGCGCATGGCGACGAAGACGGGATGCCGCAGCTGGCAGTCTGGTGTTTTCTCGGTGAAGCGCACTTCACAGATCAGCTCAGGCTTGACCCAGGTGGCGCGCTCATTGGTCGCCGGCGGCTCATCAAACGGACTGGTCTTGCGCTCGAGCTTGTCGAGTTTCTCCTTCAGGTCGGCTCGCAGCTCGGTATCCATGCCGGTGCCAACATGACCGGCAAAGCGCAGGCGGCCGGTAGACTTGCCATTGACGCGTTCGTAATAGGCCAGCACCAGCGAGCCGATGTCGGAACGGGAACGGCGTGGCGCGGTATAGCCTGCGATCAGGAATTCCTGCCGCTGTTCCACCTTGATCTTCAGCCAATGCCGTGTGCGGCGTGTCTGATACGGGGCCGTGCCATCTTTGGCAATGATGCCTTCGAGATGGCTTTTGCGGGCGGCCTCAAAGAAGTCGAGACCATGGCCCACGACATGATCGCTGTACTGCAACTTTGGATAGCAGTTCGGCACCAGTTGCTTCAGCAACTGCTTGCGACCCAGCAAGGGCACGTCGCGGATATCGACGCCATCGACATACAACAGATCGAACACGTAGTACGTGAGATCGGCCGGGTCCTGCTCATGCTGCTGCAGGCGGCTGAAGGACGAACGGCCTTCCTTGTCGAGCACCACGATCTCGCCATCGATGACAGCTTCGCAAGGCAGACAGTCGAGCGCTGTGCGAATGTCGGCAAACTTGCGGTCAAAGCTGAGGCCGTTGCGCGAGATGATGCTGCCGGTGCGCTGCGGCGGGTAATAGCTGAGCGCGCGGTAGCCGTCCCATTTGATCTCGTACAGCCAGTCTTCCTTGTCGAAGGGTTCATCGACCAGGGTGGCGAGCTGCGGTCCGCTGACGTGCGGCATCCTGGCGAGCTTGCCGCCGAGTGCGAGCGCTGCTTCCGCAAAGTTGATCTTCTTCGCGCTGGTCTGGCTGTGGCGTTCCTTGTCGACGGATTTCAGCGCCTTCGCCGGTGTCGATTTTTTCGCTGCATGAGGCTCGTGCGCTTCGTGCAGCAGCTCATCGCTGTCCGACGCCTTCACCTTCTTCGTGGCCTTTGCGGGCTTGGTGGCGTTGGAGTCCTTCGCAGCGCGCTTCTTCGCTGGTGCCCTGGCTTTCGCCTTAACTTTGGCGTTCTCCTTCTTGCCGGCAGCTATCTCCTGCAACGTACGCCCTGTCGTGGCCGACTTGTCGTCTTCGCGTACATCGCCGTCGCGCACAGCGTTGGCGTCATCCGCCTTGACCAGCAACCAGGCATTGTCCTTGTCGCCGTACTTGTCGTTGCCGCGCATCTTCACCAGCGAGAACTCGCCCTGCAGCTTCTGGCCATCCAGCATGAAAGTCAGCTTGCCCTTCTTGTAGCCATCGTTGAGCTGTTTGACGTTGTCGGCCTTGCTCAGCGCAGGATCGGCACAGTACGTGCCTTCATCCCACACCATGACGGTACCGGCGCCGTAGTTGCCATCCGGTATCGTGCCTTCGAAGCTGCGGTAGTCGATCGGATGGTCTTCGACATGCATCGCCAACCGCTTGTCTTCGGGATTCAGCGATGGCCCTTTCGGCACCGCCCAGCTCAGCAACACACCATTGAGTTCCAACCGGAAGTCGTAGTGCAGATGCGACGCGGCATGCTTCTGGATGACAAAGCGCAACGGCCTCTTGCCAGCGCTGTCAACCGTCTTGCCAGCCGGTTCAGGTGTTTCGTCAAAATGCCTTTTTTCGTTATAGCGTTTGATAGTCATGACACGTCCTCACGCTCGCTTGCGCGCCGCCTTTTTGGCCGGTGCTTTCTTGCGGGCGTTCTTGTGTTTGACAGCGGCGGTTGCAGTGCCGCTGTCGCGGGTTTTACTACTGTCGTGCACGAGATAGAGATTGCCGCGTTTGCGGGTGCCGGGTTCGGCAGCCTCTTTGACGGCAACCTTGTCAGTTGTCTTGCCAGGAGCTTTGTTCGCAGCTTTGTCAGCCGTGCGCTTGCCAGCGGCAGGCTTGCTGCTCTTGCCCTGCTCCAGGCTCTTCTTCAGCGCTGCCATCAGGTCCTTCACTTCGGCCTTCTTCGGCGCTGCAGCAGCGGTGGGCTTCTTGCCAGCCGCTTTCTCTTCGATGATGCGTTCGACCTCGTCCTTGTAGGTGTCCTTGTATTCGGTAGGATCAAACGGCTTGGTCAGTTGGGTGATCAGTTGCTGAGCCAGTTGCATCTCAGCCTTGGTGACCTTCGTTTGCTTCGGCAGCTTCAGACCACTGGTGTCGCGGATCTCATCAGCGAAGCGCATCTGCAGCATCACGAGCAGGTCGCCCTGGGCGCGAATGCAACCGAGATGCTCGCGGTTGCGCAGCACATACTGCGTGATGGCCACCTTGCCGGATTCGGCCAGGGCCTGGCACAGAAGCGCATAAACCTTGCCAGCGCCCTTGCCGGGTTCGAGGTAGTAGGGTTTGTCGAAGTAGACGGGCTCCACTTCGCTCTCGTCAGCGAAGGCGACGATGTCGAGCGTGTCCTGCCGCACCGGTGCGGCCTTGTCGAGATCATCCTTCGTCAGCACGATGTAGTCGTCCTTGCGATACTCGTAGCCCTTGACGATGTCTTCCCACGGCACTTCCTTGCCGTCGTGGCGACACACACGCGCAAAGCGGATCGGTGACAGATCCTTGGCATGCAGCATGTCGAGATTCAACGCATGGCTCTCGCTGCCGCTGTAAAGCTTCACGGGAATGTTAACCAGGCCGAAGCTGATCGCTCCCGTCCACAGACTGCGCATGTAAAGCTCCTGTATCGCACTGCAAACACAACAACGTGTGTTCGCGTTTGTTTACAAGAGCTGCATCAAGCTTCGTGCCAAGCCCATAAAGGCTTATTCGAGGCTCGTTAGTGGAACCAGGTCACAGATTTCGCGGAAATATTTTCCGTTCACCGGAAATATTTACCGGAGTTCACACCAAATGTGCCGGATCGAAAATTCCAGAACGCGGATTTCACAGGGATAAATGCTGCAGGCTCCGGTGGCATGTACGTTGCTACGTCTAGAGGGACTGCATGAAGTACGGCCCATGGGGGGCTGTTGTGCATGGAGGTTTGCCATGTCGTACGACAACGCTGATAAGCACCCGCTGAAGTCAGGTGGCCAGAAGCAACAACGTACCCAGTCCCAGTCCGGGCCTGGCCAACCGAAACAGGAGCCCGACATTCAACAGCCCGACATTTCTGATCCACCCACTGGGCTGCCGGACTATGAAGATCCACCCGAGCCTACCAAGCCGACGTATCCGACACCGCCGCCGATCCGATCGAACAATCCGCGCGATCCCAACGATCCGCTGAACTATGTACGAGACCCGGTCCGAGACCCAGTGCGTGATCCGGTCCGCGAACCACGCGCGCGTCGTTCGGGTGTACACGATCCGTTGCTGCGCGCACCGCTCGAATACATTCGTCATTAATCAAATCGGCAGTAGCCCGGCATGCAGCCGGGTCAAGGAAGTTCGATTCTGAAACCACTAGCGGTAATCAAACGCATGGCAAGTTTTGACCCATGGAAAAAAATAGTAGGCAGCATCGTTCCCGGCTTCAACATCGCCGTCGAGGATGACTCCCCACTATATGCAGAACTGTTCAATGCCGACCAGATGGAGCAGCACGGACGCACACTGGCGGCCTCGCATGTCATAGGCAAATCAACGCGTGACCGCTTGTTGCAACGCCTCGACGAAAACGAACAGGTGTTGATTGCCACCCGCGACCTGCTGACAGAGTCGGTCAAAACCCGTACCCGTGTAACGCCGGCAGCGGAATGGCTGCTCGACAATTTCTACCTGATAGAAGAACAGATCCAGACGGCCAAGCATCATTTGCCGGAAACCTACAGCCGCCAGTTGCCGCGTCTTGCGCTGGGACCCTCGAATGGCTTGCCGCGTGTTTATGATCTTGCGCTGGCGGTGATTGCGCACAGCGACGGTCGTGTGCATGAGAATGCGCTACAAAGATTTATTGCTGCCTACCAGGAAATCTCCCCACTGAAGCTTGGTGAGTTGTGGGCCATTCCCATCATGCTGCGACTGGCGCTGGTAGAAAACCTGCGCCGCGTCAGCGCGCGGTTGACCTCAGCCCGTCTGCAGGTGAACCAGGCGCAGGAATGGGCCGACAAGATGCTGGAAAAAGCCAGCACTGAGCCGCGCGATCTCATTCTCGTACTCGCCGACATGGCACGCTCGAAGCCGACCATGCAAAGTGCGTTCGTGGCCGAACTGACCCGTCGCTTGCAAGGCCACGGCGCTGCCCTCGCCTTGCCGCTGACCTGGATCGAACAAAGTCTCGTCGAGTCCAGCCTCACCATCGAACAACTGATCCTGTCGGAAAACCAGCAGCAGGCCACCGATCAGGTCGCCATCAGCAACAGCATTGCCAGCCTGCGACTGCTGGGCGCGATTGACTGGCGCCTGTTTGTCGAAGCGATGAGCGGCGTTGAACAAACGCTGCGCGAAGATCCCGCCCAGACCTATGCGCTGATGGATTTCGCCACCCGCGACCGTTATCGCCATGTCATCGGCAATCTCGGCCGTTACACCGATCGCTCCGAAATCGAGATTGCGCGGGCCGCCATCAAGCTGGCGCAGTACGGTGATCAGCACGAAGTATTTGCCAGCCATGTGGGCTACTACCTGGTTGACCACGGTTACCCGCAACTGGAAGCCGCGGTAAAAGCGAAGCTGCCGCTGCATGTGAAACTGAAGCGCCAGCTGATGACGATGCCAATGTCGTTGCACGCCGGCGCCATTGTGCTGCTGACGCTGGCCATTACCGGCATGCTGCTGTCGTGGTTGCCACCAGCCACTGCTGACGGCGACTGGTCGGCCGGCCGCTGGGCGTTGGCCCTCCTTGTCTTCATTGGCTGCAGCCAGCTGTCCACCATGCTGGTGAACTGGCTCGCTACCCGGCTGGTATCGCCTGATCAGTTACCACGCATGGACTACTCCAAAGGCGTGCCCGACTCCATGCGCACGCTGGTCGCGGTGCCGACGATGCTCAGCAATGCCGACACCGTTACGCACTTGCTGGAAGATCTTGAGATCCGCTTCCTCGGCAACCGTGATCCCCATTTGCACTTTGCGCTGCTGACAGACTTTCCCGACGCCGATGCCGAAGTGCTGGAAACCGACGCTGCCTTGCTGCAACAAGCGCGCGAAGGCATTGAACGGCTGAATGCGAAGTACGCGGACCAGAGTGACGAAACCGACCACACTGCCGACAGCTTCTTTCTGTTCCACCGACCGCGACGCTGGAATGCAGCCGACAAGGTCTGGATGGGCTATGAACGCAAGCGCGGCAAACTGGCTGCGCTGAATGCGTTATTGCGCGGCAACGACGAAGAATTCGCAGTGATCGTCGGCGACATCTTCGTGTTGCAGAACATTCCCTATGTCATCACGCTCGATACTGACACCGAACTGCCGCGCGATTCGGCCCGCCAGCTGATCGCGACCATGTCGCATCCGCTGAACCGCCCACGCTACGACACCGAGAAAAAGCTGATCGTCGGTGGCTACACCATTCTGCAGCCCGGTGTGGCGGCCAGTCTCGAAGGCGCGCAGCGGTCGCGCTATGCACAGCTGTGCGGCAGCGAACCCGGCATCGATCCGTACACGCGCACCGTGTCAGATGTGTACCAGGATCTCTATTGCGAAGGCTCCTTTATCGGCAAGGGCATCTACGAAATTGATGCCTTTGAATATGTGCTGGGCGATCGCTTCCCCGAGAACCGCATCCTCAGCCATGACTTGCTGGAAGGTTGCTACGCGCGTTCCGGCCTGGTGACAGACATCCGCTTCTACGAAGAGTATCCAACCCGCTACACCGCCGACGCCAGCCGTCAGCATCGCTGGATACGCGGCGACTGGCAGATCGCCAACTGGATGCTGCCACGCGTACCGGGCCCGCAGCGCACTACGCTGCCCAACCCGTTGTCGGCGCTGTCGCGCTGGAAAATTTTCGACAACCTGCGTCGCAGTGTGGTGCCGGTCGCGCTCGTCGGCATGTTGCTGTACGCGTGGTTCACCGGCGCCCAGGCGTGGAGCTGGACCATTGCCGTCATGGTGGGTTTCATCGTGCTGCAGCCCTTGCTGGCTGCCCTGCTCGGCCTGTTCATGCAGCCGGAAGACGTGACGCTGAAGCAGTACCTGATCATGTTGCGTGACGCCTTGTTCGACAACATTGCACTGGGGTTGTTCCGTTTTGCCTGCCTGCCGCACGAAGCCTGGTTGAGTCTTGATGCCATTGCCCGTGTGCACTGGCGCCTGTGGGTATCGCGTCGCGGTTTGCTGGAATGGCGTCCTGCCGCCTCTGACAAACATGGCCGCGATGGTTCGCTGGCCGCGAGCTATAGCCACATGTGGATTGCGCCGTTGCTGGCGCTGCGTCCGCAACTCTCCGCGCGCCTCACCGCGCC
>JAZKEH010000502.1:0-11169 GCA_040387155.1 Pseudomonadota bacterium
GACAGTCTTGCAAAAGTGCGCATAGACGCGCTGCAAGTGAAGGAACAGCATGCAGGCGTGCATGCTGTTCACTACAAGAGGGGGTTCCATGTTCAAGATGCAATTGCAGCATCCGCGCATTGCTGCGTGGTTCGTCACAGCCATCGGCGCAATGCTTGTTGGCAATGTCCAGGCACAGCCCGACTGGAGCGGCGTGTGGGCAATGACGGGTGGCACTGTATTTGATCGTGCCACACAGACTGGTGAGGGGCGCTCCACGACGCCTGGGGTGCGTGAACATCCGCCGTACACCACCGAATACGAAGCCAAATACCTCGCCAATCTCAAACTGCGTGACGACGGTGTGCTGCCAGATCCGAATTCAATGTGCGGCATTCCCACTGGTTTTCCTCGCATCTTCAATCTGCCCGATGTCTATGAGTTTGCCGTGACGCCGAAGCAGGTGTGGATACTCGCCGAGAACGGTCCCAACCTGATGCGCATCTACACTGATGGTCGCGAACATCCGCCAGTGACAGATCGCTGGCCCACGCATACGGGTGACTCGGTGGGCCATTGGGAAGGAGATACGCTGGTATTCGATACCGTCAGTCTGCACAGCTCGGAAGAAGGCCGCACGCTGGTTGATAGAACCGGCTTGATGCTGAGTGATGCAGCGCATGCTGTCACTCGCATGCATGTCAACGAAGCGGGAGTCATGGTGGTAGAGATGACGATTGATGATGCCAAGGCGCTGACTGCGCCGTGGAAAGTCACCAAACAGTTCGCCCGCCAGGAGGCGGGCACTCGTGTTTATGATTACGCCTGCAATGAAAACAACCGCAATCCGATTGACCCTGCTACCGGCTGGACCTACACGATAGGGCCGGATGGCAAGATCATGGACCTACCACCGACCCAGTCCGGAGCTGCAGACGATGAGTAACAGCTATTTCAGGGGATATGCCATGAAAGCGATCAAGTGGGTGCCGGTCTTGTTGTTGGGTAGTGTGATGAGTGCTGGCACTGCGCTGGCCCATCACTCAGACGCGATGTTTGAACGCGAGAAAGTGCTGGAGCTCAGCGGTACCATCAAGGAGTTCCAGTTCACCAATCCACATACGTGGGTGCAGGTAGAAGTGAAAAACGACAAGGGTGAAGCTGTTGAGTGGAGTCTGGAGTGGGGCAGTCCGAACCAGTTGGGACGGCAGGGCATTCGGCCTTCCACATTTCCTGCAGGAGCTGCCGTTACCATCCGCACCAATCCGATGAAGGATGGCAGTGCTGGCGGAGCATTTATCGGCGCCAAACTGGCTGATGGTTCTACCATTGGCAACTGGGATTAAGATTGCCTGCACAGGGCAGCGGCCCGGTCAGCAACCATAACGATTTTTGAATTATTTTTCTGAGTAAAGAGGGGAACACATGTTCAAGTCCGCATTATCCAAACAAGTACTGCAGATCAGTGCAGTAGCCTTGGCAGTTGTTTGTGCCAACCAGTCGTTTGCTGCTGCTCCAGACGCGCCACCACCACCGCGTACACCCGCGCCGAAACTGGCTGACGGTACCGTTGATCTGGGCGGCAATGGCATCTGGGACCTGCCGTACATCACTGACTTTGCAACCCGCATCCCGGGCGCAGTCCCTCGCGCAAACCCCGTGGTTCAGCCGCCAATGCTGCCGTGGGCGCAAGCCATGTGGGAATACAACCGCGCCAACGACGTCAAATACGATCCCGAAGGCTTCTGTCTGCCACCGGGTGGTCCACGCTCGATGGGCACGCCTTATCCGGCTGAATTCATCCAGCAGAAAGACCGCATAGTCATCATCTTTGAAGGTGGCGGGCACGTGTGGCGTGAAATCCACATGGACGGCCGCGAGCATCCTGAAGATGTGAACCCGACCTATTTCGGCCACTCGGTTGGCCACTGGGAAGGCGACACGCTGGTAATCGACACCGTTGGCTACAACGAAAAAACCTGGATCGACTTCAACGGCCATATGCACAGCGACCAGTTGCATACTGTTGAGCGCATCACGCGTCCGTTCAAGGAAGTGCTGCACTACGAAGCTGACATCGATGATCCAGGCGCCTATAGCGCAACGTGGACTGTGGCCTGGGACATCAACTGGAACGATGGTTCAGAACTGCAGGATTACGTGTGCCAGGAAAACAACAAGTACTTGCTGGATATGACTGATGACCTGGGTCATCCGTTCTTCCAGAAGACCGAAGGTCTGTAAGTCGGATCAGGGTTCTGCAAGCAATAAAAAAAGGAGCCGCGAGGCTCCTTTTTTTTATGAAAATTATTCAGTTGCTTCGAATAGTGATTGGCGCAGTTCCTGAGTGGTCGCTTCGAGCGCCGCAGGCGCATGAAGGTTCATTCGATTGCTTCCGCCTTTGCTCTTGCGGGCCACGGCATGACAGGTCGAGCGCTGCGGGCGCTGGATCGCTCAGTTACGGGCGATTTCAGGGAGACAGAATGGCGCGTGCCGAGACAGTGACAGCAACCGGAGTCGCGCCGGGGTCAGCAACGGGATTCGCTACTTTGGCATCCACGGTTCTTCTGGCCATCATGAAGACTTCTTCGTTGGCGCTGATGTTGGCGTTGCCACCGAGCGTGACCTCCACCAGCGCCGCCGTTGCTTTGCCAAGCGCCTTGCCGGCATTTTCCGCGCGTTGCTGCAATGTGTTCAGCACCTGTGTCGTCAGTTCAGCGCTGACCTGTTCATAACGGGCAGGCGAAAGGCTGTAATAGAAATTGCTTACGGTGAGCCCCTCTGTCTGCAATTGGCCGATCAGTTCAAGCAGCGCAGCGCTGTCGAGACTATCGAGCTGCAGACTCTGCTGTGCACGCCACACCGGATTGTCCGCACTGAATACGCCGGGCTCGTTCTCTACCTGATAGACCTGGTAATAGCCGCTTTGCACATTGACGCCGTCAACGGCCTTCGCGGTCGTGAGCGCTGTTGCCAAGGCTTCATTGACACGATTCTGCAAAGCCACCTGGTCACGGCCCTGTACAGAAAATTCCAGCGTGGCATTGAGCGTGTCCTGTGCGACTTCCTGTTGTTCAGTGGCGTTGAGATTCAGCACCAGCTGTCCAGGTTGCAATTCGCCAAGACTGAGCTGGTTTTGCGCCAGCAGGGATGTGGGAGCCGCAAGGCACCACAGTGAAACCAGCAAAGCAGGGACTACGCGCATTGCAAACTCCTGTGGTGCACTGTTTCCGTACGGTAGGGCGTATTACTTCATGCGGAGCACGAAGATGTCGTCGTTACGCGTTGGATCGGTCGCTTCACGGATGACTGCTACTTCTGCCGCCGTAACTGCCGAGGCCTGATTACCCCAGCTGGTGCGGATAAACGTCAGCGTGTCAGCAATCTGTTGGTCGGTCAGCAACTGACGGAAGTAAGGCATGTCGTTGACGTCGGGACCCTGGTTGGTAAACACGCGCAACGAACCGTTCAAGGTCAGGTTGATCAGCGAGCTCGGATCGCGATCCATGACCACCGGGTTGCCAGCCAATGGTGGCTGGAAGGGGTAATAGCCCGCTCCCGATGTGACGTGGCAGTTGGAGCAGTACTCGTAATAAGTGCTTGAGCCGGGTTTGCTGAAATCAAGTGCCGCCATCTGGTCGGCTTCTGCAGTACTCGCTACGTACGGCGTGGCGTTCGATTCGGCGTTGGCAGGCAGTGACTTCAGATACTCCGCCATACCTTGCACATCAGCATCGCTCATGTGGCCGGTGGAGTTGTTGATGACTTCGACCATTGTGCCGAATGCAGTGCCAAACTTGTTGTGACCGGTTTTCAGGAATTCCGCGACATCTGCCTGTTCCCAACGGCCGAGACCGGAGTTGACGTCGCCATTGAGGCTGGATGCCATCCAGTGATCCAGCGGAGCGCCGCTGAGGAAATCGCCATCGCCCCCATCCAGACCTTTCTCCTGCATCAGCAGGCCGCGGGGTGTATGACAGGCGCCGCAGTGACCGAGACCCTGCACCAGATAGGCGCCGCGGTTCCATGAATCGCTCTGTGCCGAGTCCACTTCATACGGATCATCGTCGCTGGCCAGCACATTCCAGATTCCCATTGCCCAGCGCACGTCGCGAATGCCGGTGATTTCTTCCGGCAGATTGGCTTGCGTCGAGGGTTCAACTTCTTCCATCAGGAAGGAGAACAGTGCACGCATGTCCTGTTCGGACATTTTGGCGTAGGAAGGGTAGGGCATGGCGGGGTAGAGACGATGGCCGTCGCGGGCAACACCGGAACGCATTACACGGTCGAATTCTTCAAAGCTGTACTGGCCTATGCCATTGGTCGGATCCGGCGTGATGTTCGTCGCGTAGATGTTGCCGAGCATGGGGACGGCCATCTTGAGGCCGCCGGCGAGAGGGGCGCCATCAGGGGTTGAGTGGCAGGCAACACAGTTGCCGAGGCGGGCGACATATTCCCCGTGGGAAATGCCAGCAGCTTGCGCCTGGGCTGCACTGTCGGTAGCAAACGTGCTTTCGGTGGTGACTGGCTCTGAGCTGCAACCGGCAACCAGAGCGATTGTGACAAGACCAAGGCCCAGCTTGTTAAAGGACATTGTTTTCCCCTTCTTGTTATTAACCCAGTTATTGAGTCAGTTGTGTGAATCTTTTATTGGAATTGGTTGGTGCTGCGATCCCTTGCTCGAACGGCAGGGGTCGAGGCAGCGTAACAAATAAGCAAAGTTAATGCACCGGTTCCGTATGGGTGCGGGGAAGGTGAATATTCCAGTGCGCTTGCGCCAGTCCCTGCTCCAGCAAGTTGTAGAGCATGTACAGCAATGAGCGGTTCAACTGGAGGTTAAGACCCTGGCCTTGCTCGGGCAGTAACTGCAGCGTAAGTGTGCCGTCATCCTGTCGATTTGCATTGATACGAAAGGCCAGCACGCCGTCCGCTCCCAACGGTAGCGCCGGCGGAGGACCGCTTGGCGACGCCAGTGAAGTCGGTGGGCTTTCATACTCTTTTTCGAAGGCGCCCTGCTTGAATTGACTGACGGTGTCCCGATGGGACGCCAACTCGCGCATACCACCCTCCTTCTCCATCAGATCGATCAGAACGGTGACCAGTAATTCGGTATAGCGTCGCGTAAACCAGATGCGAAATTCGCCGCTGTCGCCGGCATTGACGCGCAGCAGCAAACGATCCTGCACGGGGTGATAGCTGATATTGAGCTGTTGCAAGTTGCCTGTCATAGAATCCGGCTTTTGGCTGCGATGTCGTGATGGTCTGGCTATTCGATTATTTTCCCGGGTTCTCTCTTTGGCAGCTAGCGTTCACTGCCATCGTTTTCGCCTGGTCTGGTTTCGTGCGTTCGGGGCTCGGGTTCGGTGGTGCTGCGCTTGGCCTGCCGTTCATGTTGCTGGTGTATGACAAACCTGTGTTCTGGATTCCCGTGATCGGCAGCCATTTGCTGTTCTTCTCGGGACTCACACTCAGTAACCGCCTGCACAACGTTGACTGGGCCTATCTGTTGAAGTCCGGCAAATTGATCTTGCCTTCTGCTTTCGCCGGTGTGTTTGGATTGCTTAACCTGCCCAATGCAGTCCTGCTGCTGCTGATCTATAGCATTACCTTGGTCTACGCAGTGATGTGGGCGCTGAACAGGGTAATCAAGAGCAAACATCAATGGGTTGATAATTTGCTGTTGGTGTTCGGTGGCTATGTGTCGGGCAGTTCCCTGACGGGCGCGCCGTTGATGATCGCTGTTTTCATGCGGCATGTCCCCTTGATGAAGCTGCGCGATACCTTGTTCGTGCTGTGGTTCGTTATTGTGGCGTTCAAGTTGACTACGCTGTTCATGCTGGATGTACCGCTTAATACGGTAACGGCGATTTTGCTGTTGCCTGCCGCTGCGGTGGGGCATGTTATTGGTTTGAAAACCCACGACTTCCTGCTGGCCAGGGACGTGCTGTGCCGCCGCCTGATTGGTTGCCTGCTGATCCTGGTGTCTGTTGCCGGTCTGTGGGAGCTGGCGAGCACGGGTACCTAGGATACAATCACTGCGCCAGACGGGTGCCATCACTGGTCATGGGCATTACTCACGAAGCAATGCGTGTTGTGCGATGGCAGCCACAAAAAATAACAATGAAATTATTGCCAGGAGTGCAGATCGGGCTTTCACGAAAAGTCCGGCTCCGTGATACATGAAAATATTCAATCAAAAACAACTGGCCATCACGCTGCTGGTCTTGCTTGCGCTGCCCTTTGTCATTTTCAGTGTTCTGCTGACAGTGGGCGGTGGCGCCTCGTCCATGCCGGTAGCGCCAGTGATTGCGTTGCATGCCTATGGCGTCCTTGTCGCCAGTTTTTTCGCCGGTATCCAGTGGGGTGTGCATTTCTGCAAACGCACGGAAGACAGTGTGTATCTGCTGAGTTTCTTTACGGTGGTGTTGGCATGGCTCAGCTTGCTCAGTCCAGGCACCATTACCGGACTGGTAGTGGTGTTGCTCGCATTTATTCTGTCGTGGATCGAGGAATTTCGTCTGAGCCGCCAGCGTGTCACAACAGCCTGGTTCTGGCAGGTGCGCTGCATCAGCACCGTGCTGATCATGGCGAGTCTGGTGCTGACGATTGCAGTTATCGCAGCGGGGCTGTCTCCTGAGGTACCCTAGCGCCTGTTGCTGCACACTTTGTTTCCGAGGCTAAATTTCAAACATAAGTAGTGCGCTGTTATCCAGGAGGTTGTGTGCCGAAAGTCCTGATCACCCGTCATTGGCCAAGTGCTGTTGAAGAAGAATTGCGCCAGCGTTACGACGTGACGATCCGTAATTCCCCGCTGGACCAGGCAGAATGGCATGCGGCATTGATGGAATACGATGCCATCTGTCCCTGCGTTATCGACAAGCTCAGCAGCGAGATGCTGGCTGTCAGCAATCCCCGCACAAAATTGCTTGCCAATTATGGTGTGGGTTACAACCACATTGATCTGGTTGCCGCGGCTGCCAATGGCATCAGTGTCAGCAATACTCCCGACGTTCTCACGCATGCCACCGCAGATCTGGCAATGACAATCATGCTGATGCTGGCGCGCCGCGCTGGTGAAGGTGAACGGCAGTTGCGCAGCGGCAACTGGCATGGCTGGTATCCGACGCATCTGATGGGCACCCAGGTGACTGGTGCCACACTTGGCATTGTAGGCATGGGTCGCATTGGCCTCGCGATGGCACAGAAAGCGCACGATGGGTTCGGCATGACCATCCTCTATCACAACCGCAAACCAGTGAATGATTCCACCGTCTCCGCCATCCAGGCGGAATACTGTGCTGATCTGGCTACGTTGTTGCAGCGTTCGGATTTCGTTGCTTTGCATTGCCCGGGCGGCAAGAACAATCGCCACCTGATCAATGCAGAATCACTGAAGCACATGCAGAGGCATGCTTTCCTGATCAACACGGCACGCGGCGATGTTGTCGATGAAGTTGCCCTGATTGCTGCGTTGCAACAGGGGCAACTGGCTGGCGCCGGCCTTGATGTATTCGAGCGTGAACCCGAAGTCTCCGCAGTGCTGATGACGATGGAAAATGTCGTGTTGCTGCCGCATCTTGGCAGCGCGACGATGGCCACCCGCACCGCGATGGGCATGCGGGTACTCGACAATCTCAAGGCATTCTTCGCCGGCGAACAGTTGCCTGATCGCGTGGTGTGACGCGAGTCGTCAAACGAAAATCTCTTCCATGAAATCCTGCATGCTCTGCCACGCCCGGCGTGCAACTACCGGGTTGTACTGCATGCCGCTTTTCGGATCATTGGCAGCCGGGTTCATGAAGGCGTGACCGGTGTTGCTGAAGGCGTGCACTTGCCAGTCGGCACCGGCACTGGTCAATTCCTGCTCGAGTGCCAGCACCGCCGCGGGTGGCACCATCGGGTCATCGTGGCCGTGTAGCGCTAACACTTTCGCCTTGATTGCAGCGTTCGGCAAATTGGCTGGCGGTGTGAACAACCCATGGAAGCTCACGACGCCGCGCAAGTCAGCGCCGCTGCGCGCCATGTCGAGCACACACAAACCGCCGAAACAAAAACCGATGGCCGCCATGCGCGAAGTATCAACCATGCTGAGTCCGCGGGTTGCCGCAATTGCGGCCAGCAGACGACGGCGCAGCATCGCGCGGTCCTGGATGAAGGGCGTCATCAGCGCGCTGTTTTCACCAGCGTCCTTGCCCTGCACCCCTTTGCCATAGTTGTCGATGGCGATGCCGACGTAGCCTAGTGCGGCGAGCTTGTCTGCCTTCTCACATTCGAAAGCGCTGCGGCCGGACCAGGCGTGACTGATCAATACGGCAGGCCGTTTGCTGGTCTCGGTAGTGGGTAGCGCGACGTAGGCTTCAAGGACGTCATCTCCATCCTTGTACTCAAGCAGCAGGTGGGGCATGGACGTTTCTCCTGTGGAAGGTTGCCCGGATTATACCTACCCGCCCCCAATCCTTTGGTGATAGTGTTCAGCGCAAGGTGCGTGGGTCTGTAGCTCGCAGTTACCTCTGAGATCACTGATTTTATTGATAATATTCAGGCTGTCCGGGAACTGTTATGGCCCCAAACCTTGTCTTTGACTGGCGCCTTTGCCGGCAAGCTGGACCAGTGAGACAAGAGCCGGTCAACCATTTGCCGCCTGCTGCGTTAACCCCTACAAGAACACTGATACCCGGGACTTCTACAGCAAGCCCGGCAGGACGGGCGCAGAGTGAGCATATCGCAAGGATCAACCAACAGTTTGATGGCGTCGTTAGTCGACAGCGGTTTGCTGATGCTGCGTAATGACGACGGCCGGCCGACAGCAGCAGAGACTGTGGCCGCCAGAACCGCGGAACAGCAGCGCACGCTCGATCGCTTTCTGGCCGGAATTGAAAAGCGGGCCTTTCGCATGGCGTTGCTGGCTACCAGCAATCGCGATGAAGCTTTCGACATCGTGCAGGACGCGATGCTGAAACTGGTCGAGAACTACAGCAGCAAGCCGGAAGCAGACCTGGCGCCGCTGTTTTTCACGATTCTGCAAAGCCGGATTCGCGACTGGTATCGCCGCAGCTCGGTGCGCAATCGCTTGCGAAGCTGGCTGGGCAATGGCGATGATGACGACGATGTGGATATGTTGGACCAATTGCCCGATCCCTCGTCACGTACGCCGGAAGAATTGCTGGCCACCCGGGGTGGTATCGCCGCATTGGAGACAGCGCTGACGCGTCTGCCACTGCGACAGCAACAGGTATTTTTGTTGCGTGCCTGGGAAGGTCTTGATGTGAAACAGACGGCACTGGTCATGCAGTGTGCCGAAGGCAGTGTAAAAACCCATTACTCACGGGCATTGGCAACACTGCGGGAAAAGCTGGGAGATCATGTGTAATGAGCAACAGCGATTTTGACAAGACCAACAGCACGCTACCGTCCACGCCGGTGAGCGCGGATGACGCGTTGCTGGCGTCGATCCGTCAGGAACTGGATCGCAGCTGTTCTGCGCTTGACGGCCAGACCTTGTCGCGCCTGCATCGCATCCGCAGTGCGGCAATCGAGAGGCGTCCATCGCGCTTGCAGGCGATGTTGCTGCCGTTCAGTGGGCTCGTCACCGCCTGTGCGCTGGTGGTTGCAGTCAGTCTTAACTGGAATGGGGGTTTGCAGAGCGAGCCTGCAGCAGATTCGCTGGAAGATATTGAAATCCTCGCGGCCAATGAGGCGTTGGATTTTTATGCGGAATACGAGTTCTACCAATGGTTGGCGCAGGAATAATGAGAATCGTCCTTGTCATAGCGGGCTTTTGGCTGCTGCCGATGTTGGCATTGGCGCAGCCTCCTGTTGCCTGGGATGAACTGACTGATGAGCAACGCGAAATCCTGGCGCCTGCAGAGCAGGACTGGAACCAGTTACCGCCACAGCGCCAGCGCGATTTGCTGCGCGGTGCCGAACGCTGGCAGCAGATGACGCCGGAACAGCGTGGGCAAGCCGAGCAGCGGATGCGGGAATGGCAGCAGCGCACACCGGAAGAGCGCGCGCAAATCCGGGAACGCTTTGAGAATTTCCGAGAGTTGGATCCGGAACGCCAACGCGCCTTGCGAGAGCGTTTCCGTGACTTCCAGAACATGCCCGAGGAGCGTCGCCGCGAGTTGCGCGAACAGTTCCGCAATCGACCCGAAGGCGGCTTTCCGCCGGGCGGCAGGCCGCCACGCGGTCGCTTCCCTGGACCGGGCGCTGAAGGCATGCCTCCACCGGGTTTCCCGCCGCCTGACGGTCCGCCGCCAGGTCCGCGACCTGGTGGTCCGGAGGGTCCACCACCGCGCTGAGGATTGGCTCAGTTTGGTGTCCAACTGTTCTTCGAAATTTCCTTGTGATCACCGTTCGCGATGACCACTCAGCTTGATTTGGCTATAGGGCCTCAGTATTCTGCGGACTCCTGTCATGCAAGGGAAAAACCGAGGGAAACACGTTGTCGGGCTCCCACCAGCACAAGCAAAATCTGAACGACGCACTGCCTGTCACGCTGCCGGTTCTCACGAAGATTCCCGCCTGTTTCCGGACTGTCTTGCCGAGCCTGTCGCTGGCATCGGTGCTGATCTGCGCAATGGACCACGCCTCAGCCCAGGCGGGATCACGACCAGTCCAGTTTTACGACTCACCGCAGATGTTCTATCACTCACTGAATGGCTCTGCGCCAGAACGCTCTGGCGTGGGCGACGCCCAGCCACTGACTCCCGTGGGATTGCTTGCACTGGCACCGACCGTCCATTACCTGCTCTGGGTGGAGCTTGAACAAGGCCGACTCAATGTCATGGAAAATCTGGGCGATGACGGCATTATCGTGCGCAAGCGTATCCCGATATCGATAGGCAAGCAGGGTATCGGCAAACGGCAGGAAGGCGACAACAAGACGCCCATTGGCGTATATCGTGTTGAAGGGTTCCTGCAGGATGCAGTGCTGGACGATTTTTATGGCAACGGTGCCTATCCGCTCAATTACCCGAACCCGCTCGATCAACTGCACGGCTACACCGGGCACGGCATCTGGCTGCATGGTTTGCCCAAGCTGGAAGCGCAGCGGCCGTTTCTGACCAGTGAAGGTTGTGTTGTCATCGATAATGAGAGTCTCGCGGCGCTGGCCGATGAAATTGGCGCCGGTGCTACGGTAGTGTTGAGTTCGCAGGAGTTGGAGTGGGTGCCCAATGCCCGGCAGAA
>JAZKEH010000502.1:11230-11795 GCA_040387155.1 Pseudomonadota bacterium
GCACTGCATCACTCCGGCAGGCCCTTGCCGCGTGGGAAAGTGCGTGGGAATCGCTCGACAGCGCGGACTACCTGGCTTTCTATGCAACTGAATTTTCCGATCTGCGCCGTAACAAGGCACAATGGGCGGATTACAAACAGAAGATCAATGCTGAGAAGAGCTTCATCGACGTAGAAGTATCAGAAGTCAGCATGCTGGTGGAACCCGCGTTACCCGCTGTGGTGAATGTAAGGTTCCAGCAGAACTATGCCAGCGATAACTATCGGTGGCAGGGCACCAAACAACAGCTGTGGCGTCAGGATGCCGACGGCTGGAAAATTATTTACGAAGGCGATTATTTCTAGATGAATATGTCTGTAAAGACAGCGGCGGTGAGCTGCCTGTCATTGATCCTCGTGTTGTTGCACGGTTGCGCCAAAGATCCGGCTTCCTCGGACAGTGCTTCTGTCCAGCGGTCTGCTGTTGCCGCTGCGCCAGTGGAGCAGCCCGCTGTTGCCGAAGAAATCGTGTCGGATGCCGCTCCCGCCAGCAGCGAGATCGCTGCCAATGCCGTATCCAACCCCAG
>JAZKEH010000503.1:0-4036 GCA_040387155.1 Pseudomonadota bacterium
CCAACACGAACATCGGGATCGGTGCCTCGAACATCTCACCGTCGGCGTCCTGCATGGTGTACGAGCCGTGCATGTCCCCGATTTCGGTTTGCAGCACGGCGCCGCTTGAATACTGGTAACTCTGGCCCGGTGCAATCAAGGGCTGCTGGCCAACGACACCGTTGCCGCGTACTTCTTCAACCTTGTTGTTCTGGTCAGTGATGATCCAGTGGCGGCTTAACAGGCGTACTGGCGCGTCACGGTTGTTGGTGATGTGGATCGTGTAGGCGAAGGCGTACGAGGGACGACTGGGATCCGATTGTTGCTGCAGGTACTGCGTGCTGACGCTGATGCTGATGCCGCAGTCCTGTTGGCTGTTGTCGCTCACGCAGAAGTATCCTGTTCAACAAATTTCTCAAGCAAGGCGGCCAGTCTAACATAGTCATCCACCGCCAGATTCTCGGCGCGCAGGCCCAAATCCACCGGTAATACGGCCAATTGTTCAGTCGTGAAGAGGGGCTTCAACGTGTTGCGCAAGGTCTTGCGGCGCATGCTGAAAGCGGACTTGACGACGGTGGCCAACACTTGCGCATTCACCGGCGGGAACGGGTTGGGGCGTCGCGGTGTCAGCCGCACAATGGCCGAGTCCACCTTGGGCTGCGGCTTGAAGGAGCCCGGTGATACTTTGAACAACATGTCGACTTCGCAGTAGTACTGCATCATGACGGACAGGCGGCCATAGTCGGCAGTGCCGGGACCCGCTGCCAGTCGCTGCACGACTTCGTACTGCAGCATGAACACCATGTCGTGGATCAATGTGTGGTGTTGCAGCAAGCGGAACAGTAATGGAGTAGAGATGTTGTACGGCAGGTTGCCCACGATGCGCAGGCTGGCCGGTTGTGACGCCAGCGCAGAAAAATCGACATCAAGCACATCGCCCTCGATCAGGCGAAAGCCGGGATTGTCGGCATAGCGTGTGCGCAACAGACCCGCCAGATCACGGTCGATCTCTATCGTTGTCAGCTGGCCGGCAGCCGCCAGCAGCGGTGCCGTCAACGCGCCCTGGCCGGGGCCGATCTCGATCAGTACTTGCCCGGGGCCGGGTGTGATCGCGCGAACGATGCGGTTGATGACATGCTCATCGTGCAGAAAATTCTGGCCAAAGCGTTTGCGCGCGCGGTGCTGGAACTCGTCCTGGTTGCTCACATCAATTGCCGATCAGCGTTTGCGCTGCCTGTAGTGCCGCTGCCAGGCTGCCGGTATCGGCCTTGCCGCTGCCGGCAAGATCGAGCGCGGTGCCGTGATCAACCGACGTGCGAATGAAGGGCAGGCCGAGCGTGTGATTCACCGCTTCGCCGAAGCCCTGGTATTTCAGTACCGGCAAGCCCTGATCGTGATACATCGCCAGCACTGCATCGGCATGTTGCAGATGACGCGGTGTGAACAGCGTGTCGGCTGGCAGGGGTCCCTGCAGTTGCATGCCTTCGGCGCGCAACTTGGCAAGCACCGGTTGTATCACGTCAATTTCTTCGCGACCCAGATGGCCGCTTTCGCCGGCATGGGGATTGAGACCGGCGACCAGAATGCGCGGTGAGGCAATGCCGAATTTTTTTCGCAGATCGTCATGCAGAATCGTCAGCACCTCCTGCAACAGATCGGCAGTGATTGCAGCGGGCACGGCAGACAACGGCAGATGCGTTGTCGCCAACGCCACGCGCAACGTCGATGAACTCAACATCATGACGACACGTTTTACGTTGCTCTGTTCGGCAAGAAATTCGGTGTGGCCACTGAAGGCAAAGCCGGCATCGTTGATAACGCTCTTCTGTACAGGTCCCGTGCACAGCGCCTTGAACTCGCCACGCAGACAGCCATCGACTGCGCGTTGCAGCGTCTGCATGACATAGTGGCCGTTGGCGACGGCAAGCTTGCCGGCTTCGGCTGTCGTGCGTAGCGGTACCGCCAACACCCGCAGCGCCGAGCGCGGCAGGATGTCGAGATTGGGCGAATGCGGCTGGTAGGGGACGATCTGTAGCGGCAACTGCAACAGCTTTGCGCGTTGCATCAACAAATTGGGGTCGGCTATTGCAACGATATTTGCTGCCAGTCCCTGCGCCGCCAGTGCAATGCAAAGGTCTGGCCCGATACCGGCCGGTTCACCGGGAGTCAGCGCCAGCAGCGGACGCATCAGTTGTCCTCTGGCTCGTCTTTGATGTCGATGTAGTTGGTGGCGCGGATTTCAGTCAGCCAGTTCTGCAGCTCGTTTTCGAACTTGCGTTCGCGCAGAATGTTTTCTGCCTGGAAGCGTTTGTTGTCTTCGGTAACGTCCTGCAGGCGACGGTCCATCACTTCAAGGATGTGCCAGCCAGTGGAAGCGCGGAAAGGCTTGGTCATGGTGCCGATCGGCGTTTCCTTCACGACCGACATGAAATCTTCCGGCAGCATGCCGTCGTTGATCCAGTCGAGATTGCCGCCGGATACCATCGAGTTGGTGTCGTTGGTGTTCTGGCGCGCAATGTCACCAAAATCTTCGCCGTTCAGAATGCGTTGATACAGTTCATTGACCAGGGCTTCAGCCTGGGCATCAGTACGGATCTCGGTCGGCTTGATCAGAATATGGCGTACCAGGAACTGGTCGAGTTTCAGTGACGAGCCGCCGCGTGTTTCCATGACCTTGACGATGTGATGACCGCTCGGGCTGGTGAAGGGTTGCGCCACTTCACCGGATTCCAGCGATGGCACAACAGCAGAGAATACTGTCGGCAGATTTTCCACCTTCAACCAGCCAAGATCGCGCCCATCGACAGTGATGCCACTGATCTGGCGTGACGCTGCCAGTTGGCGAATGTCAGCGCCATCCACGATCTGCTTGTACAGCAGATCAGCAAGCTCGCCGTGACGGGTATCGTTGGGATCACCGGGAATCAGGATGTGGGCCACGTGATACTCCGGCGCAATCGACAACTCACCGGCCTCTGAACGCAGGTAGTTTTCAACTTCCTGGCGCGAAATATCGATGCGGCGATTGACGGCGCCGTTCTGGAACTGGCCGATGATCAGTTCCTTGCGCACAGCGGCGCGGGTCTGCTCGTACAAACCTTGCTGCTGCAGCAACTGTGTGAACTGTTCGAAGTTCATGTTGTTCTGTTGGGCAACGCTGGCCATGGCCTGGTTCAACTGGTTGTCATCGACGCGGATGCCCGCGCGCTCTGCCAACTGCATCTGCAGGTTCTGGATGATCAACTGGTCCAGTACCTGTTTGCGCATTTCTGCTTCTGGCGGCGGTGGTGGGCTGCCGGGCTGTTGTGACTGCTGCTCTATGCGCTGTTGTACCTGCACCCACAGCTCATCGAATTCGCTTTGCAGCACGACATCGTCATTGACGATGGCCAACACCTTGTCGAGTTGCGCCGGTTGCGCATGCGCAACCGGGCTCAATGCGGCAAGTGCAGAAAACAGGCCCACCAGGGCCAGTTCAACGACGGATGCCTTGAAAATACGGGCAAGAGAACTACGGAAAAATTTAATAACGGCCATTGTTGCGATCCTGATAACCCGTGATGCCATTGTTCAAGATACTGCTTACGTTGCCGCCCAGGATGCTGCCCAGGCCTTTCAATTCAAACTGGATGAACACGCCATTGTTGCTGTCCTCACGCCCGAAGAACAGCGCGTCGTTGTCGATCCACGAACGTGCGATGACGCGCACGTTCCAGCAGCAATTGCTGTACTCGACGCCCGCAATGCCTTCCAGCGTGCGGTTGTTCGAGTAGTCATAGTTCCAGCGCGCAATTGCGTTCCAGTTGGTTGCAATCGGCCACACCGTCGATACATCCGCCTGCTTGATGCGGCGATCGAAACCGTTGATGAACAACGGCGGCGGCATGTCGCGGTAGCGGTAGGCCAGATTGAGGATGCGGTTGTCATCCAACTGGTACTGCAACTGCATATTGCCGACGTCCAGTTTGTTGGCGTGGTTGTTCCATTCGACATACGCACCCGTGCGCCAGTTCCGTGCAATTTGATAACTGTATTCACCGGTCAGTGCCGACTGGGA
>JAZKEH010000503.1:4136-12013 GCA_040387155.1 Pseudomonadota bacterium
GGTTCCAGCGTCTGCCTGAACGAGGTGTCAGAAATCAGCGTCTCGCGTTCAAAGATCAGGCCGGTGTCGACATTGGCGCTGAGGATGCCGCGCGATGGGGAGTCAGTATTGCCGGCGGCCTGCTCGTCCAGCGACCACGACGCATATTTGTATTTCACGGTTGGCGTAAAGAAGCCGTACGAGTTGGTCATTGGCAGGCTCAGCTGCGGTGTCATCGCCAAACGTGAGCCCGTGACCAATATGCCGTTGGCAATCTCGGCCGCGGTAAAGCGCGCGGGATTAAGGTCGCGATCAAAATTGGTGTATTCAGTGGTCAGGCCATATTCCAGCCCGCCGGGCAGATAGTAGTAACCGTCCAGCGTGAGGCGCGGCAGGATGCGATACGGTTCGGATATCCCCGAAATAGTCGGGTCGATCGCCTGCACATCCTGCGTCAGCGCGGTGAATGCCCAGTCGCGATTGCGGTAATAGAGGTTCGCGCTGCGCGACAGGTAGCTCTGCGTCGTCGAGTTCAGGCCATCGTTGCCGAAATCCTGGAAGTAGTCCTGGTCGCTGACCGAGCGGTAATCAATGTAGGCGCCCCAGCCGCGACCAAAATTGCCGCCGGCGCGGTAGTCCAGCGCCCAGCGATCGGGTGTGGGTGGGCTGTCGGTGTCGGGCAGCAGGTAGGTGGCGGGATCGTACAGACGGTCGTCCGGCAGGTAGTGCATGTCAGTCGTTTGCTGCCAGATCCGGCCGAGATAACGGGTTTCCAGTCCCAGCATGACACCGCGTTCGGTCTGCACGCGCGGGGTCAGCGTGGCGTCGTAGTTGGGCGCCAGATTCAGGTAGTACGGGGTGGCGACATCCAGGCCGCCATCGCGCGTCGAGCCGATGACTGGAGCCAGAAAACCGCTGACGCGCTGATCGGAAATCGGGAAGCGTACCCACGGCAGATACATCACCGGCACATCCTTCACCCGCAAGGTCACTGAGCGGGCGGTGCCCATGCCGGTGGTGCGATTCAGTTCAATGTTCTTGCCTTTCACGTACCAGGCGTTGTCGCCGGGTTCGCAGCGGGTGAATACACCATTGTCGATCGTAATAATGCCGGCCTCGTCGGTGTAGACGATGATGTTGGCGGTGCCGCGTATGCCGCTTTCGTGCAGCACATAGCTGGCTTCGTGCAAGTCGCCAGAGCTCTTCACCACGTCAACGGCGCCGGTATTGCCGGTCAGCAGCATGCCGGGCTGGCGTATGCGGATATTGCCGGTCAGCGTGGCGATCTGGCTGTTCTCGTTATAGACGGCTTTGTCGGTACTGAAGCGCAGGTCTTCTTGCTGTGCCTGCACATTGCCGGTGAGTGTGGTAACCCCATCGGCAGTGCCGGTAGTGGTGGCTTCGACGTGCAACAAGCCGGCAGGCCCTTCAAGCACCGGCAGCGGTGGCTCTATGTAAAGGCCGCAGCAGGCTGTCGGGATCAACAGCTTCTGCGCATCGGTCAGCTGATCAAAGTGGACCCAGTCGATGTCGGCCGCCTGCGGTGGAATGGCGGGTTGGGCCAATGCAGCACATGCGTACAGACTGGTAGCCAGTACGATGGAGGAGGTGAGGGGTTTCCTGAGCAGCGGAAACGGGGCCTGAAGCAATACGGTCACTACAACATTCCGGAAAGGGTGGGGCATAATGCCAAGATCGACGCGCATTCTAGCCAATCCTTCGGCAACAAGCGCTATTACGAAGTCACAGGTAATCTGTTAGTGCCCGCTTCTGCCCTGATCGAACGTCAACAAGCCCTTCAGCAATGGGCTGGCCAGCACCTGCAGTCGCTCGGACTGGGTGAATTGAAGGGCAATATCGACGCCGTCAGCGGCGATGCCAGCTTCCGCCGTTACTTTCGCGGCCACACCCCGGCCGGTGCCTTTGTGCTGGTGGACGCCCCGCCCGACAAGGAAAACAGCCGCCCCTTCATCCATATAGACCGGCGCCTGCAGGGCGCCGGGGTGCGGGTCCCCCGTTTGTTGGCGTCCGACCTCGACCTTGGCTTCATGTGCCTGGAGGACTTCGGCGACAGCTTGCTGTGGCCGGCCCTGGAGCAGGCACGACTGGCTGCGGATTACGCCACCGCCGGTCAACTCTACCAACGCTGCTTCACCGAACTGCTGTTAATCCAGCAGGCCGATGCCCTCAACCCCCCGTTGCCGCCTTACGACACCACGCTGTTAATGCGCGAGTTAGGGCTGTTCAGCGAGTGGTTCTGTGGCGGCCTGCTGCAACGCACGCTGTCGGCAGCCGAACAGGACCTGATCGAAGCCGCTTTTGCTGTGTTATGTAGCAGCGCCTTGCAGCAACCGCAGGTCTTCGTGCATCGCGACTACCACAGCCGCAACCTGATGCTGCTGGCCGAGCCCGGCACCGCCATTGGCGTCATTGATTTCCAGGATGCCGTACTGGGTCCCGTTACCTACGACCTCGTATCGCTGTTGAAAGACTGCTACATCGAATGGCCGCGCGCGCAAGTCAGTGAGTGGGCGCTGGCCTTTGCGCAGCAAGCGCAGGCCAAGGGAATTCTGCCTGCGATTGAGCCGGCCAGATTTTTGCGTGACTTTGATCTGATGGGCGCCCAACGGCATCTGAAAGTACTCGGCATTTTCAGCCGCCTGTGGCTGCGCGACGGCAAGCCGGGTTATCTGAAGGATATTCCGTTGACGTTCCGCTATTTGCAGCAGGTCGTGGTCGAACAGCCGGCACTTACGGCATTCGCAGAATGGCTGGAGGTTGCGGTTGCGCCGCAACTGCCGGCAGCCTTGGAGCGCGCTTCTGCTTCGGCGTTACAGGTGCCTCGCGGCGGAGTAGCGGTATGAAGGTAATGCTGTTGGCGGCTGGCAAGGGAACCCGCATGCTGCCACTGACAGCGGCCACGCCGAAGCCCTTATTGAAGGTCGGTGGACTGTCGCTGATCGAGCATCAAATCCTCAAACTGAAAGCCACCGGCTTTGTCGACTTCGTCATCAATCACGCCTGGCTGGGGATGCAGATTGAACAGGCGCTGGGGGATGGCAGTCGTTATGGCGTGCGCATCGCGTGGTCGCGCGAAGAGGAGCCGCTGGAAACGGCGGGCGGCATTGTGCAGGCGCTGCCGCTGTTGGGTGCGGAACCCTTCCTTATCGTCAATGCGGACATCTGGACTGACTTTCCCTTTGCGGAATTGAAAACCGCCTTGCCCGCGGGTGGCCTCGCCCATCTGGTACTGGTGCCGAATCCTTCACATCATCCGCGCGGCGATTTTGTGCTGCACGCTGACAGGCAGCTGGCGTTGCCAGCACCCCCGAACGACAGCACCTTTACCTACAGTGGTATTGCTGTTTATCACCCGTCCCTGTTTGCCAACGTTAGCGAGCGCAAATACCCGCTGCTGCCATTGTTGAAGCAGGCGATTGCAGAGAACAAAGCTACGGCGCAAGTGCACCGCGGACAGTGGCTCGATATCGGTACGCCAGAACGTTTGCAGGAATTGGACAGTCAATTGGCAAACGCCAGCAGTTGAACCCTCACCGCCTTTCAACAGGCACTCAACAGGGAACCTTCACGATGAGCAAAAATTTTTCCAGGCGTCGCCGTTCCGGCCAACTGTTTCCCAGCGCGGCCGAAGACGTCCAACGTGTACAGGTGTTTCCGAAGGTTGGTCCGTCACGCGAGCAGATTGAGTCCCCGGCCTACCGTCTTGCCTTTGCCGACGATGATTTCCTGCTGGCGGAAGAACAGCGTGGCATGCGCCTGATGATGGAATTGAACAAACCCGAATACGTGCTGCGCCACAAGAGTATCCAGCACACCGTCGTTATCTTTGGCTCGGCGCGCACACCGTCGCCGGAGATGATGAAGGACTTCGAACGCGATCATCAGAAACACGTAATGACGGACGAACAGCTTGCCGTCAAACGCCAGCATGCCCACTACTACGACGAAGCCCGCAAGCTGGCCGCCCTCATTACGGAGCAGTCAATAAGTGAAGCGGTGCCGCAGTTGCATGTCATCACTGGTGGCGGGCCCGGCATCATGGAAGCGGCCAATCGCGGCGCCGCCGATGTCGGTGGTCATTCGATCGGTCTCAACATCGTTTTGCCGCATGAGCAGTACCCGAACCAGTGGATCACGCCAGAGCTATGCTTCCAGTTCCACTACTTCGCCATGCGCAAGATGCACTTCCTGTTGCGCGCGCGTGTGTTGGTCGTCTTTCCCGGTGGCTTCGGCACACTCGACGAACTGTTTGAAGCACTGACACTGGTACAAACCAAAAAAATCGAACCGTTGCCCATATTGGTATTCGGCAAGCAGTTCTGGAGCAAGTTGCTTGATCTCGATTTCCTGGTTGAGCAGGGCATGATCAATCCGGAAGACCGGCAGCTGTTCCATTATGTGGACACCGCCGAAGAAGCCTGGACGCTTATCCGCGACAGTCTGCACGAATAGTGTCGTAACCTGTTGGTCAGGTAGGAACCCTTCCCAATCTTGTTGCAAAAGAGCCCGCCGGGAATTCCTCCTGTTAAGTGAGGGGTTCGTAAAGTTTATCTTCCGCACTGCCGATATCTGTATCTGACAGGCTTCGTCTACGAGACGTGGCCGCTTCCCACTCTTCACACAGATTCCGCAGGAGACAGGCATGGGTCATGCCATCAGTTTGCACCAGGAAATAGCACCGGGCTTAAACAACGAAATCAGCAAGGCTCTACGACTCGCCGCGCAGCATTTTCTGCGCGGAATGGATTCTTCTTTCCTCTTTTACTGGGAACAGAACACCGAGCAGCGCTTCACGCTCGTGCAGTTTCCCGACGGGTCCAGCGAAGGCACCTGGGTTGCCGGTCGCTATCTGCATCGCCGCTTCTGGGAACTGGAAGAAGCTGCCGATGATGCTCCCAGCAGCTGGGACAGCTATCGCAAACTGTTCGCCCTGCATCGCCCCATCCGCGACTTTGTCATCTGCCGTGTGGATGAAAATCATCAGCTCCACTATCTCAGCCTAACGGCGCAACCGTTGTACGACGGTCGTGGCGACTTTTGCGGCTACTGCGGTGTTGCGCGCGATGTTACGCGTGAAAAACGCATGGAAGACCTGGCCAGCACCTTTGAACTGGCCGCCATTGGTATCAGCCATGTAGGGCGCGGCGGTCGCTTCATTCACGTCAACAGCAAGATGTGCGAAATGCTGGGTTACAGTCGGGAAGAGCTGCTGGAACTGACAGCCAAACAGATTTCCCATCCGGACGACATCAATGTCACCGATGCTATTCGCGATCAAATGCTCAGCGGCGCCATCGACCACTTCAAGGTAGAGAAGCGCTATCTGCGCAAGGATGGCAGCACGATCTGGGTTGCACTGACTGCGGCCACCAAGCGCGGCTCGGGCGGCGAACCCCTGCACGATGTATCGGTAGTGGAAGACATTACCGCCCGCAAAGAGGCTGAAGTGCGCGTGCAGTACCTTGCCACGCACGATGAAATGACCGGCTTGCCCAATCGCACGTTGTTCAGTCAGTTGCTGAAAAATGCGGTGGAATTTGGTGTGCGCTACGAGCGCAACTTTGCCGTGTTGTTTATCGATCTTGATCGATTCAAACAAATAAACGACTCGCTCGGCCATGAGGCCGGCGACATTCTGCTGAAGGAAATGGCGCGTCGCTTCCGGGCCTGCCTGCGCTCCAGTGACATTGTTGCGCGTCTCGGTGGTGATGAATTTGTCGTACTGGTACAGGAAGTCAGCAGTGACAACCAGGTGACTGTCATTGCGCGCAATTTGCTGTCGGCCGCAATGAAGCCCGTGGAAATCATGGAGCAGGAATGTCGCGTTACCGCCAGCATCGGCATTGCCATGTGCCCACGTGATGGCAGCGACGACCTGACAATCATGAAGAGCGCCGACATTGCGATGTATCTGGCGAAGGAAGAGGGCAAGAACAACTTCCAGTTCTATTCCGACAAGATTCATTCAGGTGCCATCGAGAAGATGGCGCTGGAAACCCAGTTGCGGCATGCGCTGGAGCGGCATGAATTCGAAATTCATTACCAGGCCAAGGTGTTGATTGAGACTGGTGCCATCCGAGGTGTTGAAGCGTTGCTGCGCTGGAACAATGCCTTGCTCGGTTCGGTGTCGCCTGCGCAATTTATTCCGATTGCGGAAGAGTTGGGTAGCATCATTGCCATCGGCCGCTGGGTGCTGATGCAGAGTTGTGTACAGAACGTCGCGTGGCAACAACAGGGGCTGCCGCCAGTGTGCGTATCGGTCAATTTGTCGCCGCGCCAGTTCTCCGATCCTGACCTGGTCAGCTACATCGCTGAAGTCATCGCCAAAACCGGCATCGCGCCGCAGCTGCTGGAACTGGAAATAACCGAGCGCATGGTGATGCACAATGCCGAGCGCGCGGTGAAGATCCTGCGCGAGATCAAGGCACTGGGCGTCAAGATTGCCATCGACGATTTCGGCACTGGCTACTCGTCACTGGCGCAGTTGAAGAGCTTCCCGGTAGACACGCTGAAGGTTGATCGTTCATTTATCCGTGAGCTTGAAACCAACGAAGAGGATCGCGCCATTACGCAGGCGATTATCACGATGAGCAAGACGCTGGGATTGAATGTGGTGGCGGAAGGCGTGGAGAACGCCGAGCAGCAAAGCTTCCTGAAAACCCAGGGTTGCGATGAGATCCAGGGCTACTTCTTCAGCAAACCGTTATCGAATGACAACTTCGTTACCCTGTTGCAAAACCACCAACCGGCACCGTTGAAGTAAACCATTGCAGCCGCCGCCGTGTGGGGAGGCGGCTGCAATGGTGTCGGTTGGTGTCCTGTTTTTGGCGTACAGCCTTAGCCCTGGTTTTCGAGCGCACGAATGCGTTCTTCCAGTGGTGGGTGGCTGGCAAACAGCACGCCCATGCGGCCGGTGTTGATGCCGAAGGCAACCAATTCATCTGGCATTTGCGCCTCATGGCCCTGCTGCAAGCGACGCAGCGCTGCAATCATCTTCTGGCGACCCGCCAACGAGGCACCGCCAGCATCAGCGCGAAATTCGCGGAAACGTGAGAACCAGGCGACGATCATCGAGGCAAAGATGCCGAGCACGATCTGCGCAATCAGTGAGCTGATCCAGAAGCCGGGGCCAGGGCCGCGCTCGGGATCACTCTTGAAGATGACGCGATCGACGAAGAAGCCAATGATGCGCGACAGGAACACAACGAACGTGTTGACGACACCCTGCACCAAGGCGAGTGTCACCATGTCGCCGTTGGCAACGTGACTGATTTCGTGGCCCAGCACGGCTTCGATTTCGTCGCGATTCATGCCATTCAACAGGCCGGTGCTGACAGCAACCAATGCAGCGTCCTTGTTCCAGCCCGTGGCGAACGCATTCGGCGCGCCCTGATTGAAGATCCCGACTTCCGGCATCTTGATGCCGGCCTGTTGAGCCTGGCGTTCAACCGTGCGCATGATCCATTGTTCAAATTCATTTTGCGGCTGCTTGATGAGCTGCACGCCCATCGACATCTTCGCCATCATCTTTGACATCATCAGCGAGATGAATGAGCCGGTGAAACCGATTACTGCGGAGTAGACCAGCAGGGAGGACAGGTCGAGGTCGACGCCGTTGGTGGCCATGAAGCCTTCGAAGCCGATGACCTTCAGGACGATGGAGATGAGCACCATGATGGCGATGTTGGTGGCCAGGAATAGCGCAATGCGTAACATTTTTTGGCTCCTTTGGATCAATCGGTTGGGATTGGGGCTTGGTTTGAGTATGGGGCCGGTATGTGCATCTTTAAAGGCCGGAGCAGGTGGTAGAGTTCCGGCACGCCGCAAGTACCGGCTTCGCCGGCCCAGCCACTCGGCATAGCCTCGTGTCGTTCAGC
>JAZKEH010000504.1:0-3154 GCA_040387155.1 Pseudomonadota bacterium
AAGCACTTCGTGTTGGCCAGCAAGTGCGGCATGTTCAAGGGACCCAACGGCAAGCGCCAGATTGACGGTCGCCCCAAAACGATACGCCAAACCTGCGAAGAGGCTTTGCAGCGCCTGCAAACCGACGTCATCGATCTCTACTACCTGCATCGCCGCGACTTCAAGGTCCCAGTGGAAGATTCCATCGGCGAAATGGGTCGGCTCGCGGAGGAAGGCAAGGTACAGCTGCTCGGCATTTCGGAAGTGTCGGCTGACACGTTACGCAAGGCGCACAACACCTATCCGCTGGCTGCCATCCAGACGGAGTATTCGCTGTGGAGTCGCAATGCCGAGATCGGCGTACTCGATGCCTGCCGCGAACTGGGCATTGCCTTTGTCGCTTTCAGTCCGCTCGCGCGTGGCTTCCTGACCGGCAAACTGACGGACCCGAAAGCACAACTCGAAGCGGCCGACATCCGCCATGGCATGCCCCGTTTCTATCCCGACAACTATGCGAAGAACCTGTCACTACTGAGCGGCTACAACAAAGTCGCGGCCGATGCAGGCTGTACACCCGGCCAACTGGCTATTGCCTGGCTATTGGCCAAAGCCCCTCACATCGTGCCCATCCCCGGCACGCGTCACGTGGCTTATGCGAAGGAAAACTTTGCTGCCATCGATATCAAGTTGTCCAATGCCCAAGTGGCGCAACTGGACCAGCTGATCAACCAGCAAACCGTGGTCGGCGATCGTTACAACGCGGCCACCCAGGAAGAGATCGATACCGAGCAATTCTAGCGGGTACGGTTGGTACGGCAGGAACATGACAAATCTGCGCTAAAGGGCACTGCCAAGGGGCTTCGCTCCACTGTATAGTGCGGCCGGTCCCTTTTTTGATATCGGATACCCATCATGCGTTTGCTTGCCTGCCTGTCCGTTCCGTGTGCCCTCTTCTGTGCCGCTGTCACATTCGCCCAACCACCCCAGCGTCCGCTGATCGCACTCGACACCTGGTCGTTGCCTGGCTATCACGCCATCGACATGAAGGACGCATTCAAACTGCCTGACGGCCTTGAGCTCGGCCAGATTTCATCCATCACGATGACACCCGGCGGTAACCTGTTGATGTTGAACCGCGGCCCCCAACCTTTTCTTGAATTCACCACCAAGGGCGATTTTGTACGCAGCTTTGGCGATGCCAAACTGCTGACGCGTGCGCATGGTTTGCGCTTCGACAAAGACGGCAACATGTGGACCACTGACTTCGGCCAGCATGTTGTTTACAAGATGGACAAGGACGGCAACGTTCTGCTGACACTAGGCACCTTGGGCGAGAAAGGCTTGTGGGATGAAACTGCCGGCAAGCATTTGTTCGATCAGCCCAACGAAACCGCAGTCGACAGCAAGGGCAATCTCTACGTCGTGCAGGGACACGGCACTGGCGAACCGCGTGTATTGAAGTTCGATGCCAGCGGCAAGTTCATCAAGCAATGGGGCAGCCGCGGTACCGGACCCGGCCAGTTCTTCGCCGCCCATGCAATTGAAATCGACGCCAATGACACACTCTACGTTGCCGATCGCGAGAACATGCGCATTGAGCAGTTCAATACCGAAGGCGAGTATCTGGGCGAATGGAAATACAACGCCATGGTGTGTGGTCTTTACCTGCACACCGACGGCCACATGTACATGACGAGTGGCTTCGACGGCGAGTGGGCCAAACTTGATCTCGACGGCAAGCTGATGGGATCGCTGGGCAGTTCAGGCAAGGAGAATGGCCAGTTTGGCGAAGCACACTATCTTGTGCTCGACGGAAACAACAACGCGTACATTGCCGATGTCGTCAATCGTCGCGTGCAGTTGTACAGGAAGGATTAAAAGTAAAAGTTCTATTCTGAGCACATCGCTCGGGAGCCGCTCCATGCGTTTGACCAGTTACACCGATTATGCGCTTCGCGTATTGCTGTTCGTGGGCTCTACTGACGAGGCTGTTACGATCACTACGATTTCCACAGCCTATGACATTTCCAAGGAACATTTGCGCAAGGTTGTGCATGCGCTGTCGCAACTGGGTTATCTGCAGACCACGCAAGGCCGCAACGGCGGTATCCGGCTGGGCATGCCGGCAGAGAAAATCTCCATCCGCGATATTGTGAATCATTTTGAAAATTCCGACCTGGTGGAATGTTTCGACAAGGAAACCAACACCTGTCCCATCAGTAACATGTGCACCCTCAAGCATGTGCTGCAAAAGGCACAAACGGCTTTTATGGACGTACTGGGCCAGTACAAGCTGAGCGACCTGATCAAAAACCCCCGTCTTGTGATCTTTGTCAAACAGGCAGCAGCCTAACCGCTGAAACCGCAAATTCCTGTTGACGGATATGGTTGCACCTTAAATAATGCTTTCGTAATACATCAATTAGCCCAACCCTGTTGACCTAATACCATATCAACCGCACAAGGAGACAAGACATGAGCAGCGTTTATGAACAGATCGGTGGTGCCGCCGCAGTTGATGCAGCCGTAGACATCTTCTATCGCAAGGTATTGGCAGATCCGTTGATCAGCCATTTCTTTGACTCGGTCGACATGGATCGCCAGATCGGCAAGCAGAAAGCATTTCTGACGATGGCTTTCGGTGGCCCCAACAAATACACCGGCCAGGACATGCGCAATGCGCACAAACACATGAAGTTGACCGACGCTCACTTCGGCGCCGTTGCCGGCCACCTGCAGGCAACGCTGGAAGAACTGAATGTACCGAAGCAGCACATCGATACCATCATGGGCATTGCTGCCAGCACCAAGAACGATGTGCTGAACCGTTGATACTCTGAATCTCCAAAGAAGAAGCGCAATGAGCGAGCTCAGCTTCGAAGGCAAACAGTATGCACTCGCCGATGGCGAGAGCGTGCTTGATTGCCTGCTGCGAAATCAGCAGGCGCTGCCCTATTCGTGCAAGACCGGCCTGTGCCAGTCCTGCCTGGTACAGGCAGTGGATTGCACAGTGCCTGCGAAGGCAACGCAGGGTTTGAAAGCCACCTTGCAGGCCAGTGGTCATGCGCTGGCCTGTCAGTGGGTTCCTGACGGTGACGTGAAAGCCCAGCTGCCCGGCAGCGCCGCCAGCACCGTGGCTGTGCGTATCAGCGGGCTGCAACTGCTGAATCCCGTT
>JAZKEH010000505.1:0-2894 GCA_040387155.1 Pseudomonadota bacterium
ACCTGTTCGTAGTCTGCCAGCGTGTGTTGCTCGCTCGCTGCCGACGGAATAACAAGGCGGGTGGCGCCGAGCGATTCCGCGATCTCGACTTTCCACTTCAGGTCTTCGATGGCTTGCACACGCGCTTCCTTCGTTTCCTCCAGGTTCAACTGGTTGGTAGACGAGTAGGCAGTGAGGCCAAGGTCATCCAGCAGTTTGCGGGCGCTGCCCTTGCCATTGGCCGTTTCGTATTCACGCGCCTTCACCAGATCCGGCTCGGCGGCCTTGATGCCGGCCTTGGCCCAGCCTTCCATGATGGTGCGGAAATCGAATTCGCTCGACGTAATGCCATGCATGCAGACGATGAGGCCGGACGTGTCGGCCGCCTGCGCGGGCTTGCTGCTGATGGTAGCTGCCATGGCCGTTACACCTGCTGCCACTGTGGTAGACAAGGCCATGAAATCCCTGCGATTGATGTCTGACATGCTGCTCCCCCCATGCGAAACCTTGTTGCTATTTTCTTGTAGTTGTTTTCAACCATCGTGCATGGCTCCTCTTGAGGCTGTCAACGCTGAAAAAAGGAAACAATGGGGGCGATAGTCAGCCAGCGTCGATACCACTGGTTACGGCGCGTCCCGATCATCCAGGTTAACCGGCAACAGCTCTGACAACTCGCTGCTGCAGTGGGTGTTATAGGCAGTCACCGCCACCAGATAGTCCGCCCCCGGCGCAATCGTGGTATCGACGGCCGTGCGGCCTTTGGCATCGAGCGTCGTGATGGGCTCGTGACCGTGGCGGGTGGTGTAGTGCAGCTTGTAGCCGGTGGCGCCCTTGACCGGATTCCACGCCACGCTGATTTCATTGCCGGCAAGGTAGAACACATCCACTTCCGGCCTGGTGGGACAGGTAGCGCTGAAGTCGTAGCTGGCCATGGTCTCGTCGATGAACTTGCGGGCGTGGGCAATCGACACAAACTGGTTGGCCAGCGACATGCCGCAGATCGGCAGAAAGCCAGTCATGCCAACGCCAACAACCACGCCGGCGATTTCGTAGCCGGTGCTGTTCTTCACCAGCACCGGTGAGCCAACGTCTTCGTGACAGGGATAGCTGAGCGACTGCCGGAAATCGAGATAGAGCTGTTTGCCCGAGGTATCGATGCGCGCCGCGCGGTCGAGCGCTGTGGACGGTGCTCCCCCCATCGTCGGATTGATGATGGTGGCGCGCGTTTGGTACAGCGTGAAGGCGCGCGCGGGTTTCGTCAGCAAGTAGCAGAAGGCACCTTCGATGGCAAAGTCGGTGCCATTGACCTGGCAGCTTGCAGCCGGTGCGATGACATTGGGATTATAAAAATCGTGGCGCACAGGCAAGGAAGTTTGCTTGCCAAAGATAACAGCCTGCTGACCCATGAGTTGCGCCGACGTCTGTGTGCTGAGCGGCAGCGGTGTGGCTTCACTCGGCAGCTCAATGCGCAGCAGCGCAATGGTGCCGTCATCCGATTGGAAAAACTCTTCGACACCTACACTGTCTTCGTTGGGCCCGAGCTTGGCGACGTAACGGGTTTCACCCTGCTCGTCATCCAGCACACGATTCGGATCGAAGCGGCAGGTGGTCGTGCTCAGCACCCACTGCGGCGCTATCAATACGCCCTTGCATAGCTCGGCGGTGCGTCCCTGTCGTTCGAGTACGCCGTGGATCTCGACCATCCAGCCTGGAACAGGTATCGAGGTAATGTCAGGATTTACGAGTGCCAAGGCAGGCATCGTGAACGCGACAGGAATCAGCAAGAGTGAGGAGACAAGCTTCTTCATGGAATCTTCACCTCGACCGGTTTCGAGACTGTCCCATCGCAGGCAGCACCTTTCGCCTGCACCGACACCAGATAACGTGACCCTGATTTGAGCGAGACCGTGAAATCAGATTGGCTTGCCGGAAATTCAAGACGGCCAACCTCAGCACTGGTGCGCGGCAGCGGAACATACAGCAGCGAATAAGCCTTGGCCTGAATCGTTGGGGTCCACACGAGGTGCACGCGAGCAAGACCATTGGTAACGGCCCCCACTTCAGCAGTAACGGCGGCCATGGCAGCAGGACACAGATTGTCAAAACTGAGCGCCTGCTTGCCAGTCATCGTCTGCGTGATGAAGTCGAGATGCGCCGCTACATTCGTGAAGAACGTGACCTGGTTGACGCTCTGGCAACTGAGCCCAATGCCGAAACTCGTCACCCCCGCCAACACGGCCTTGCCGCCGAGCAGCGCGACCAGGGGGCCGCCGCTGTCGCCATAGCAGGTGCTCGAGCGATTGATCAGGTCGGCCACGCACAACGTGCCGGGATAGAGATCAATACTGTCGTCGAGACTGTCTGGCACCGAGATCTGCAATTCTTTCAACGCGGCAATGAAACGCGCATTGCAGGCGGCTCTTCCCAGCACGCTGCCATTGCCACTGAGCAAGACTTTCGTTTGCGTCAGCGCTCGATACACAAAGGTCTTGCACGAGTAGTCCGCCTGATTGGACGGCACAGCGCCGAGAAACTGCAACGTACATGGCAATTTGTTCTGGCCGCTGGTGCTGCCCCATCCCAGCATCGCGACACTCTGACCAGTGAAGGCAGCGAACTCAGCCGCCGATGGCAACGCCACTGGTGCGATTGCTGACGGCGTTGCCAAGCGCAGCAGTGCGACATCGGCTGTCTCGCCGTCGTAGCGCGGATTGACGATGATCTGGCTCACCTGATGGCGCTCACCGCCAGTGCCGTCGAGATTATGGCGACCGATCACTACTTCCATCTTGTCGATGGTAATGGCTTCGACGCAGTGCGCGGCAGTCATTACCCACTCGGGCGCAACCAGACTGCCGCCGCAGAATTTCAATTGGCTTGGCGTCAGCGTGGCATTGATGGTTTTGCGCAGCAGC
>JAZKEH010000506.1:0-2741 GCA_040387155.1 Pseudomonadota bacterium
CACTTTGACTTTGTCCGTTTCCTGTCGCAGGCCTTCCGTGATCGCACGTACTGCGTACTTGGTGGCGCAGTAGACGCCACAGCCCGGCGCGGTGGAGTAGGCGCCGGTCGAGGCGGTATTGATGATGTGGCCACTGCCCTGTGCTTCCATCACCGGCAATGCGGCGGCAATGCCGTTCAGTACGCCCTTGATGTTGATGTCGACCATGCGTTCCCACTCGTCTGATTTCAGTTCATTCAGCGGTGCCAGCAACATCACGCCGGCGTTGTTGAACATGACGTCGATGCGTCCGAATTTCTCCTGCGCATAGCGGACCAAGGCTGCCATATCTTCCCGCTTCGCGACGTTCACTGCCTTGAACTCGGCACTGCCGCCTGCGCGACGAATCTCAGCGGCAAGCTGTTCCAGCCGTTGGGTGCGGCGCGCCCCCAAGACTACTTTGGCGCCATGGGCGGCCAGCAAGCGTGCCGTTGCTTCACCAATTCCGCTGCTGGCGCCGGTAATGACTACTACTTTGTTGTTAACTGCGTTCGACATAAAGCCTCCTGTTGGTACTGCGTTGAAAGTGAGGCGCAGTCTGCTCCGATGGCTGTCCCGGGTTGATACCCGAAGCTGCGAGATGATTGCCTGATCCTCCAGGCTTGCAGGTGCCGCGGTTGCCTGTGGAATCGCGCAGGTGTACGGTTCTGTTTGAAAACGAGAGGAGATTCCCATGGTTGCCAACGCGCGGCTGGCCGAACTGGCCCAGTTGATTGATCGATACTCCAGTAGTGATGGCATGCACGACACTGCCATTGCGGGCCTGCAGTGCATCAGGGCATCGCAGGTCGGCATGGGAGTACCGGATGTATTCGTTCCGTGCCTCTGTGTGATTGTGCAGGGTCGCAAGCAAGTCATGCTGGAAGAAGAGATCTACGGTTACGAGCCTTCGCAGTACCTGGCGGCATCAGTGGATTTGCCCATCGTCGGGCAAGTAACGGAAGCCTCTGCCGAACGCCCCTACCTCTGCATCAAGGTGGACATCGACTCGCGTATGCTGAGTGAGCTGATTGCACAGACCGGCAATCCACCGGCAGGCAATGACAGTGCGCGCGGTGTCTTCGTGGGCAAGCTGGAGGATGGACTGGCCGATGCGGTGCTACGACTCGCGCGTTTGCTTGATACGCCGGCCGACATCCACACACTCGCGCCGCTGTACCTGCGCGAAGTGCATTACCGTCTGCTGCAGAGTGAACACGGCGCCACGTTTACGCAACTGGCAATTCCCGACAGCAACATGCGGAAGGTGGCGAACGTTATCCAGCGCCTGCGTTCCGCTGTCGCCGAACCCATCTGCATCGACGAACTCGCCGCGCACGCCAGCATGAGTTCGTCGTCGCTGCATCACCACTTCAAACAGGTGACGGCAATGAGTCCGTTGCAATACCAGAAACGTTTGCGCCTCACGCAGGCACGCCAGATCATGCTGGCGGAAAGCACGGATGCGGCAACGACGGCGTATCGGGTGGGTTACGAAAGCGCATCGCAGTTCAGCAGGGAGTATTCGCGCATGTTTGGCGCGCCGCCGATCAGGGACATTCAAACCTTGCGCGCGGGTCTCGGCGCTGGCTGAGCAGCGACAGATTGCTGCGATAGTGAAACGCCACCGTGGTTGTTGATTTACATCATCAAAGGTAAAACCCAGGCAATCGCAGCAAGGGCCGCGACTGCCTGGTGCGTTCATTCCTTCGGCGGTGTCGCAATCGGCTGTGTACCATCAACCAGACGACCCACACTCAGCGAATACTTTTGCTGAGTAGTGCCCGGAGGCGCGGCATAGGCGCCGACCTGTCCCATGTCTGGCACCATTGCCTTGCCCGTCACCGGATTCGGATAGTGATACGGAATGATGTAGTACGCCGGATAGGTCAGATACACCGTCGAGGGTGGCAAATCCGGCGCTGGATCAAACTTGTCGGGCCACGTGTTGTTCAGCGCGTTCTTGCCCCAGCCATCCCAGCTTGAGTACATCGTGAAGGGGCCGGTGAGTCGGCTGATCTTCCACACGCCGTTTTCCTTGCGGTAGCCGTTTTCATACAACGGCAAGCCCCAGCCGCCACCACTCATCACATAGGCGCGTGAGCGTATCCAGCCTTCAGTGCCATCGGCGGAGACATCGGGTATGGACTGGAACTGCATGTGGTTGGCGAGTGTGCCTTCTTTGGCGCCGTCGGCACCGAAGGCGGTTTGCATGTACTCGAGTACACGCGGTTTGCCAAGGAAGATACCCTTGCCGCCGATTTCCAGCGTGGCATCGTCGGTGAACAATTCCGACAGTGGCGTCCACTGGCTCTTGTCGACGAAGTAACCATAGGTGCGCTGCAGGCGTTCGATCTGGTTCAGGTCTTCCAGATGAGTGATGCGGGCTTCGAGCGCGTCCAGTTTCTCGGCGGCCGATTGCGCGAACGCTGATGGTATGAACAGGGATGCCGAGCAGAGCACGGCAATGGCAGCAGTTAATACTTTGCGAGTTGGCATTGTCATTGTTTTTTCCCCAATACGCTGTCGACGGCCTGTGGGAGATTCGTCAATGGCGCTCCCGTGACCGGATGGTTGTAACTGAAGGGCGGAATGAAGTTGCCTGGGTAACTGCGATAAACCGCCGTCGAAGGTTTGTCCGGTGGGAACAGCGCACTCGGTCCTTTCATTGGCAACGCTGAACGCGCCCAGCCCTTGTCGTAATCCGTCATCGCGGACGGATA
>JAZKEH010000507.1:0-9369 GCA_040387155.1 Pseudomonadota bacterium
TCCTGGCGGGCATAGCCGAAGTACGGAACCACGGCGGTAATACGGTTGGCAGAGGAGCGGTGCAGGGCATCAGCCATCAGCAGCAGTTCCATCAGGTTGTCATTGGTCGGTTGGCAAGTAGGCTGGATGATGAAGACGTCCTGGCCACGGACGTTTTCGTTCAGTTCGACGTTGATCTCGCCATCGCTGAACTTGCGAACATTGGCACGACCGAGCGGAACACCCAGCCACTTGGCCACTTTCTGCGCCAGTTCGGGGTTCGCGTTGCCGCTGAAAACCATCAAGTTGTTCGCCATGCTCGGACCTTTTTGTTATGGCAGTTTGTTATGGCTGGTGTATCGCTGGTGTTCTGATAAACAAATAAACAATAGTGGCTGGGGTGGCTGGATTCGAACCAACGTATGCAAGGATCAAAACCTTGTGCCTTACCGCTTGGCGACACCCCAATAATTCTATTCTTACTGCTGCTGTCCGGCCTTGGTGTCCTGGCCTTGGTCGAGCTGATCAAGCGCTGTCCGTAGCGGGGAAACGTTCACCCCTCTGGCGATAAAACCGCGGCATCCCTGCAAAGCGGGCAACGCGGTTGGCAATCGGGACAGAATTTCCGCTGCTTGTTCCCTGGTGGCAACGCTGGCAAAAACACTGGAGCCGGTGCCGGTCATGCTCGGTTCGGCAGTCTGGGTAAAAAGACGGAGCCAGTCCAAAGCAGCTTTAATCGGAGGATATAGCTGGGTGGAAACGGCTTGGCAGTCGTTCCGGCACCCTGAAAACGGAAAGGCGCGCATTGTCAGGGAGGGGCTATTTCTTGTCAATTCAGGATGGGAAAAAATTTCCCGGGTGGAGACGCTGCAAGCCGGGGTGAGCACCACGTACCAGCGCTCCGGAAGTGTCTGATTTTCCAGCTTTTCCCCAACCCCCGCCGCAAAGGCGCTATGGCCGCGGACGAACACCGGAACGTCGGCTCCCAGCTGCAGTCCGAGCGCTGCCAATTGGTCGGTGCCAAGGCCACAGAGCCAAAGGCGGTTCAAGGCCAGCAGGGTGGTTGCGGCGTCAGAACTACCGCCTCCCAAGCCGCCCCCGGCGGGCACCTTCTTGTCCAGGTGGATGTGGCAGTGTGGCGGGGTGGTCGCCAGCGGCGCCAGCAGGCGGGCTGCGCGCAGGACCAGATTGTCGTCAGTGGAGAGGGTCGGATCGCTGCAACTCAGGCTGAGCGCGGCACTGGCGTTGGGGCTGAAGGTCAACTCATCGCCGTAATCCAGCAGCTGAAAGACGGTTTCGAGGTTGTGGTAGCCATCCGCTCGCCTGCCGGTGATGTGGAGGAACAGGTTGAGCTTGGCGGGGGCAGGCAGGGTCAGCATGGGTCAGGGACTGGCAGCGCCCAGCTGCCAATCACTGACCAGAAACGTTAGCTGCACGTCGTCAGCGGTCAGGCGAATACGACCGGGCAGCGGAACACCGGCAACCGTTTCATAGCGATCATAGGTGAGCTGCCAGCTGCGACCGTCGGTATCGCGTTGGTCGAGCGTTATCAGCAGGTTATTGCTGTCAAAGGTGGTGGTGGCGGCCAATTGCGGCGCTGGCAAACCGCGCACCCAGTACAGCAGATGGGCTGCCGGAAATTCGAAGCTCAGGTAATTGCGTGACAAGGCTTGCAGGTTTGGCAATGTGACGGGCGCTTCACCGGCCTTCTCGACTGTCAGGCCGGCCTCGTCATTGCCGCGAACCCGCGTGGTGCCCAGACCGAGAGCGCCGCTCAAGGAGAGGTCGAAGTCCTGGTTTCGCTGCTGCCAGCGCAACGAGACGGTGTCGGATTGTTGGCCTTGCCTGACATTGAGGCGGCCATCAAGTTGCCAATCCGGCTGAGCCAGCACCGCTTGCTGATGCAGATTGAAATCGGGATTGGCGGTTGCAGCTGTGTTTGGATTGTCGAGGCTGGCGCAACTGCTGAGCAGGGTACACAAGACCAGCATCGTGCCGGCTGTACGCAGCAGGGAGGAAAGCACGCGCTACCTCAACGGGTCGCAGCAGGGTCGAGCCGCTGCATCGTATCGCGCAGATGCACGCTGTCGGGCTGGGTAGCCAGCGCGCCACGCCAGACGCGGGTGGCGGCAGTCTTGTCGCCCATCACCCACAATACTTCGCCCAGATGAGCGGCTACTTCGGCATCGGGGTACAGCTGATAGGCCCTGTCCAGATTGTCTTTGGCCTGCTGATACATGCCGAGTTTGTACTGGACCCAGCCAAGGCTGTCGATGATGGCGGGATCATTGGGCGCCAGTTCAGCCGCTTTCGCGATCAGGTCATAGGCTTCCTGGTAGCGGTCGGTGCGATCAGCCAAGGTGTAGCCGAGACTGTTGTAGGCAACCGGGCTCTGGGGTTCCAGCAGGATGATCTTGCGCAAATCGGCTTCCATCAGCGCGAGGTCATTCTGTTCCTGGCTCAGTACTGAGCGCAGGAACAGCAATTCCACGTTGTTCGGAAATGCACCAACAGAGTTGTTGAGGATCGTGCCAGCCAGTGCGTATTGCTTCTCGTCGATCAGCACATTGGCTTCCATCGCCAGCAGCGGAATATTGAGGTCGCTGTTGCGGAAGCGGATATTCTGCAAATGGGTATGCACTTCATCGTAGCGATCCGCGCGGATCATCTGTTCGGTAAGATTGCGCAGCGCCTGTGTGAAATTGCTGCCGGCTTTCACCAGCATGTAGTGTTCAATTGCCTGCTCAGCATTGTTTTCCTGGCCCTCAATGAAACCCAGATAGTAGTGGGCGTCGTCGAGCTTCTGGCCGTTGACCACCAGTAGCTGCAGGTAGTTTTTCGCTTCGGCATACAGATTCACTTCCATGCTCAGCAAGGCCAGTGAATACAGCAGGTCGTAATCCTTTGGGTTCTGTTCAACCAGTATCGCGAATTCGGCGCGGGCCTGCGGATATTTGCGGTCGTTGATCAGGCGGCGGCCATACATGTAACGCAGGTCCTTGTGTTGCGGATAGCTGCGTACACCTTTTTGCAATTCGCGGAGTGAGCCATCGGTGTCTTCCATGATGTCGAGCAATTGCACTTCCAGCAGCACCAGATCGCCACCGGCAATGGTGCCGGCTGCGGGCAAACGGCTGCGTTCGCGCTGCTGGGCTTCCTGCAGCATCTGGCGAATCAGCGCCAGGGCGGGTGCCGGCTGTTTGTCGAGCTGATACAAATGGGAAAGGCTCAGCCGCAGCGAATCGTGCGTTGGGTAGCGTTGCAGCAGTGCCGCGTAATCTTCGATGAGTCCGGTCAGCGCGGGCTTCTGGGTGGCTGCATTGGCAGCAATGCGGGCGGACAGCAGCCGGAAGTCCACCGGCTCGCCCTGATCCAGCAGGATTTCGAACTGGTCAAACGCATCGCGATAACGGGAGAGGCTCACCAATTCAAGGGCAACAGTCTGGCGGGCTTCGACCGAGTCAGGTTGTTCGCTCAACCACAGCTCGGCCATTTCGATGGCCACATTGGGCTGCCGTGAAAACGCCGCAATGCGCATGGCGCGTTGAATGATGCTGACATTGCCGGTTTCGCGCGCCAGGGCCACGTATTCGGTCAGGGCAACGTCATTCTGGCCACGTTGGCCGGCCAGCTCAGCCAGAATGGCGCGGGAAAGCTGGTCCTCGGTGAAGTTGCCGTACTCTTCTTTGTCTTTGGCGTCCTCCGTGGTCGACCCTTCGATTTCTGCGGCTTCTTCGTTCGCGGGTGTTCCCGTGTCGTCAGCAGCAGCGACAAGGACTGGCTGGGCAAGACGCTGGGCCGGGACAGTGTCGATCGTGGCTGTGAGCGGCGCAGACGTTGTGCAGGCAGACAGTACCAACAACGTGGCGCCCAGCAAGGCCGGAACTGCATGTAAGGATGAAGGAGGCATGGTTTGGAGTATAGCCACAGCGTCGGCGACGCGACAATGAAGGTTTGATCCGATAATGTCAGAAATGTGATAGGGATTACTTCATAAATTGCGGCAAAAGCGTGAACTTCAAGCAGAAGTCTGCCGAGGTGGGCTTGCCCCGGTTTCCCGGGTAAAATGCCTGCCTCTTTTTTGCGGTTTCCCCTTTCATGTCGCTTCTGGTGCTTGGCATCAATCACAACACCGCCACGGTTGCCGTGCGCGAGAAAGTTGCCTTTGCGCCCGAGCATATGCAGGAAGCATTGCGGCAAGCCTGCACCAGGGCGGGGCTGGCCGAGGTTGCAATCCTGTCGACATGCAATCGTACTGAGCTCTATGCAGTACCAGAGCAGTCTTCCAGTGCGCCCGTGCCACGGGATGCGGAGTCAATTCGCGCGGCGCTCAGCCATTGGCTGTGCGAATACCATCAGCTGAATCCTGCCGAACTCGAACAGGCGCTCTATGCCCACACCGAGGAGCATGGCGTGCGTCATCTGATGCGCGTGGCCAGTGGGCTGGATTCGATGGTGCTGGGCGAGCCACAGATCCTCGGCCAGATCAAATCCGCCTACGCGGTAGCGCAGCAGGCGGCGACGCTGGGTACCAACCTGCACCGTACTTTTGAAGAAGTGTTCGCCATTGCCAAACAGGTCCGCACCGAAACTGCCATTGGCGAAAGTCCTGTGTCAGTAGCCTTTGCCGCCGTCACGCTGGCGCAGCAGATATTCACCGACATCCACAAGGCCAATGCGTTGATGATTGGCGCCGGTCGCACAATTGAGCTGGTGGTGCAGCATCTGAAGGAAGCCGGGGTGGCCAACATCGTTGTTGCCAATCGCACCCTGACCAATGCGCAGGAACTCAGTCGCAAATACGGCGTGCGCGAAGTGTTGTTGTCGGACATTCCGGAAGTGCTGGAAACGACAGACATTGTCGTGTCATCGACTGCGAGCCAGTTGCCGATACTGGGCAAGGGTGCGGTTGAGCGTGCGCTGAAAATTCGTCGTCACAAGCCGATCTTCATGGTCGACCTCGCCGTGCCACGCGACATCGAACCGGAAGTAGCCGAACTGGAAGACGTGTATCTGTATACCGTCGATGATCTGCGCGAAGTGATCGACAGCAACCTGAAGAATCGCCAGGAAGCCGCGCGCGAAGCCGAGCTCATTATCGACAAGGGTGTGGAAGCTTTCGTACGCAAGCAGCGCGGGCTCGGCATTGTTGCCACCTTGCGCAATTTCCGCGAGAAGGCCGAGCAGCAGCGCGATGTTGAACTGGACAAGGCTATCAAGGCACTTGAGCGTGGTGCCGATCCGAAAGAAGTTGTGCGTGAGTTGGCGCGGTTGCTGACAAACAAGCTGATTCATTCCCCCAGCGTGCAGATGAAGAAAGCCAGCGCCGACGGTCACTATGAATTGATCCATCTGGCCGAGCAGCTGTTTGAGCTCGAAGCCAGCAACGAAGTGGCGCCGGAAGCCGACACTACCGCAATAAAGCAGCAACAGTAACAAGCCCTGCCAATGATGAATCCCTCGATAGTCGCCAAGCTCGAATCACTGCTCGAGCGTCATGAAGAATTGCAGCATTTGCTCAGCGATGCCGAAGTCATTGCCGTGCAGGAAAAGTTTCGCGCGTTCTCCAAGGAATATTCCGAGCTGGAGCCGGTAGTAGCCTGCTTTCGCCAATTACAGAGTGCCAAGCAGAATCTCGCCGAAGCCCAGGTCATGCAAAAGGACGCTGATGCTGATGTGCGTGAGATGGCGGACGAAGAAATTGTCACCAATGGCAAGCGCATTGAAGAACTTGAAATCGAGCTGCAGAAATTGTTGTTGCCCAAGGATGAGCGGGACAGCTGCAACGTGTTTCTCGAGATTCGTGCCGGCACCGGCGGCGATGAAGCGGCGATTTTTTCGGGTGACTTGTTCCGCATGTATTCGCGCTATGCCGAATCGAAAGGCTGGAAAGTCGAAATCCTCAGCGAACGACGTGGCGAGCACGGCGGCTACAAGGAACTGATTTCCCGGGTCGAAGGCAACAATGTGTACGGTAATCTCAAATTCGAGTCCGGTGCCCATCGTGTGCAACGTGTGCCGGAAACAGAAGCGCAGGGCCGCGTGCACACATCCGCGTGCACAGTCGCAGTAATGCCAGAGCAGGCAGAGCAGGCTGAAATTGAATTGAACAAAAGTGAACTGCGTATCGATACCTACCGCGCCAGCGGCGCTGGTGGTCAGCACGTCAACAAGACGGATTCCGCCATTCGTATTACCCACTTGCCGAGCGGCATCGTCGTCGAATGCCAGGACGAGCGCTCACAGCACAAGAACCGGGCGCGTGCGATGTCGTTGTTGCACGCAAAATTGCAGTCTGCGGCAGATGCCGAGCGCGAAAAGGAAATGACAGATGCGCGCCGCAGTCTGGTCGGGTCCGGCGATCGCTCCGAGAAGATTCGCACGTACAACTATCCCGACAGTCGCGTCACTGATCACCGCATCAAGCTGACCTTGTACAAACTCGGCGACATCATGAACGGCAATATGACCGATTTGATCGAGCCCTTGCTGGCCGAACACCAGGCCGACCAGTTGGCCGAGCTGGCGAAGTAATGCCGACGGTGAGAGAGGCGCTGAGAGCCGCAGTGACCAAGCTGGATCACAGCGACAGCGCTGATCTCGACGCCCAACTGCTGCTGACAAAGGTGTTGGATAAGCCGCGCAGTTGGCTCTACGCCTGGCCTGACTACGAGCTCACCAACGCGCAACTGCAACAATTCCAGCTGTTGACTGATCGTCGCCGCGAGGGTGAACCCGTCGCCTATCTCTGTGGCAAACGGGCATTCTGGAATATTGAACTCAAAGTGGCGCCTGCTGTGCTTATCCCCCGACCCGAAACAGAGCTGCTGGTCGAGCTTGCCCTTGAGCTTGGGCCGGTGGGGAGCGCAATGGTTGCCGATCTTGGTACCGGATCTGGTGCCATTGCCCTGGCTCTGGCCGGCGAGCGTCCGGCATGGCAGCTACACGCCACTGACAACAGCGATGCAGCGCGGCAGATCACGGCGCTCAACTGCACAGCGCTGGCGCTGTCCAACGTGCAGGTGCTGGCGGGTTCATGGTGCGATGCTTTGCAGGCCACTGGATACCAACTGATTCTGAGCAACCCACCTTATATCGACGCCAGCGATCCGCATTTGCAGCAATCGGATGTGCGCTTTGAGCCGCGCAGCGCGCTGGTGGCCGACGAGCAGGGGCTGGCGGACTTGCGCCAGATTGCCGGGCAGGCGAGAAACAAGCTGGCTGTGGATGGGTGGCTGTTGTTGGAGCACGGCTGGCAGCAAGGCGCCGCCGTGCGCGATATCTTGCACACACTGGGCTATCAACACGTCGCCACCAGGCAGGACCATGGCCAGCGCGACCGGGTTACACTGGGACGCTGGACCGGGACATCCCTATGAATGATGAACAATTATTGCGTTACAGCCGTCAGTTGATGCTGCCGCGTGTCGATGTGGCTGGCCAGGAGAAGCTGCTGGCCGCCAGGGTGCTGATCATCGGCTTGGGCGGGCTGGGTTGCCCGGCCGCCATGTATCTTGCCGCCGCCGGCGTGGGGCAGTTGACGCTGGTCGATCACGACACGGTTGATCTGTCCAACTTGCAGCGCCAGATTGCCCATACCACGGCAAGCGTCGGGCAGTTCAAGGTTGAGTCCGCCCGGCAGACGTTGCAGGCGCTGAATCCAACCATCGTTGTCACCGCGCTTAACCAGAAAATTGCCGGCGACCAGTTGACCGAACTGGTTGGGCAGCACGATGTTGTACTCGACTGCACCGACAACTTCGCCATCCGTTTCGAACTGAACGCAGCGTGCGTCGCTCGCAAGGTGCCACTGGTGTCTGGCGCAGCAATCCGGCTGGAAGCCCAGGTCGCCGTGTTCGACCCCCGCCAAAGTGACTCCCCCTGCTATCGCTGCCTGTACGAGGAAGATGCCGAAGCCGACCTCAGCTGTGCCCATAACGGGGTGCTGGCGCCCCTGGTAGGCATCGTCGGCAGCCTGCAGGCTTTGGAGTGTCTCAAGCTGCTGGGCGGGATCGGAACGCCGCTGACCGGCAGGCTGTTGCTGCTGGATGCCGCACAAATGCAGTGGCGGGAGCTGAAACTGAGGAAAAACCCGGAATGCCCGGTGTGCCGTCATTGACCATGAACAGCCGTACTGAAAGAATGCGGCCAGTTTTGTGGCATGTGAGCTGAGTGTGATGTTGGCGTTAATGTTGAGATTCAAGAACTTGCAGGCAATCAAGGCAGTTTTGGCACTGGTAACGATGTCCCTCCTGACCGGTGTCTCCGTTAGTACCTCCGCTGCTGAAGCGGGCGGGGATTACACCCTGAGTCGCCAGTACGGCACGGTGTTTTTCAAGGTCATGTTCCAGGAAACCCTGAACATGAGTGGGCGTTTCGATGATTACTCCGGTACCCTGCACCTGGATGTCGATAATCTGGCCAATTCCAAACTGACTGCCACCGTCAAAATGGCCAGTCTCAGCATGGCGGACAAGGACGTGATTGAAACCCTTGTCAGCAGTAGCAGCTGGTTCAATACCGAACTGTTTCCTGATGCAACCTTTACCAGCACCTCCGCTGTTGTCACCGGCGAAGGCGAAGTCGATTTTGTTGGCGATCTGACCTTCATTGGCATCACCAAGCCATGGACGCTGCATGTGAAGTTTTTTGGCGGTACCGATGGCGAATTGGGCGGCAGCACGGTGGGCATACTGGGCACCGGCAGTTTCAATCGCGTCGATTTCGGTTTGAACCAGTACATGAATATGGCGGCTGACAACGTCAACATCGAAGTCAACGTGAAGTTCAACCGCAATTGAAAAAGAACGAGGAACAAGTCATGCGTATTTTCAGTCTTTTCCTGCTCTGCATTACGCTCAGTGCCTGCACCGTTTCCTGGGTCAAGCTGACCCCGCAGGGTGAGAACGTTGCTGTGCTGCAAGCCAGTGAAGTTGGCAATTGCACGCCGAATGGCAGCACTACCGTAAATGTCATCAGCAAAGTGGTAGTGAATCGCCAACCGGATCGCGTTGCCGAAGAGCTGCGGGTACTGGCACGCAATCGTGCCGCCGATCGTGGTGATGCCATTGTAGCGACTGGCCCGGCACGCAACGGCGAACAAACCTATAACATCTATCAATGTCGTCGCTAAGTCGGCGCCAAGCCGTCATATAAGTCGTCACTACAAGAGTCCCTATGGAACCAACCGAGAGTCAATCCACGAACGATCTTCCCGAAGAAACAGCAGAAGCAGCGCCCCCCGCTGCTGTCCCGGCGGTATACAGCGCGATGAGCACCGTGCGCTTCCGCGATTTCAAATTGCCCGAAGAGCTGCTCAAAGCCTATGACGACCTCGGCTTTGAATTCTGCACACCGATTCAGGCGCAAAGCATTCCGATTACGCTGGCG
>JAZKEH010000507.1:9379-13380 GCA_040387155.1 Pseudomonadota bacterium
ACGACATCACCGGCAAGGCCCAGACCGGTACCGGCAAAACCGCTGCCTTCCTCACCGCCATCATCACTGACCTCGTCAACAATCCACTCGATGAAGAACGCTATGTTGGTGAGCCACGTGCGCTGATCATCGCGCCGACCCGTGAACTGGTCATGCAGATTGCGAAAGATGCCAAGCTGCTGGTCAAGTACACGAAGCTGAAAATCATCACGCTCGTCGGCGGCATGGACTACCAGAAGCAGCTGCAGGATCTTGAGCGCGGCGTGGTTGATATTGTTGTGGCCACGCCAGGTCGACTGATCGATTTCGTTGGCAACAAGGCCATCTGGCTCGGCATGGTAGAGATGCTTGTCATTGATGAAGCCGATCGCATGCTCGACATGGGTTTCATTCCACAAGTGCGCCAGATCATTGCGCAGACACCGCGGAAGGAATGCCGCCAGACCATGTTGTTCAGTGCAACCTTTACTGATGACATTCTTACGCTGGCAGATCGCTGGGCATTGGATCCCGTCAAGGTAGAAGTATCGTCACCGCGCCAGACAACCGATAACGTCAAACAGTTGGTGTATCTGGTTACGACGGATCAGAAATACAGTTTGCTGTACAACCTGATCAAGAGCGACGAAGGTGAGCGTGTCATTGTGTTCACCAATCGTCGCGACCAGGCTCGCAAGCTTGCTGACAATCTGCATCGCAATGGCATCGCCGTTGGTTTGCTGTCAGGCGAAGTCTCGCAGCCGAAACGCGTACGCACGCTGGAAGAGTTCCGCACTGCTGAAATCCAGGTGCTGGTGGCGACGGATGTTGCCGGTCGCGGCCTGCACATCGATGACATCAGTCATGTCGTCAACTTCTCGTTGCCGGAAGAGGCGGATGACTACGTGCATCGCATCGGCCGTACTGGTCGCGCTGGCGCACTCGGTACGTCGATCAGTTTCGCCTGCGAAGACGATTCGTTCCTGCTGCCGGGCATCGAAGCCAAGATTGGCATGAAGCTGCCTTGCGAACATCCCACCGCAGAAATGCTGGTGGAACCGCCTGCATTTACGCGTCCGTCAGCATTCAAGGCTGAAGGTGGTGACAGCAGGGACAGAAAGGGTGGCGGTGGTAATCGTGGTGGCGGCAGTCGCGACCGTGATCGTGGCCGACGTCGTCATTGATTCAATTTAGCGGCTCTATTGAATAACCGGGTCGCTGTTCTCAGAGGTGTCTTGTCCAGAATTCAATCCTGGTGCCTTCAGGATCATGGACGTAGAAATACGGCGCGCGCCAGCCCTTGGCACGAATCTCGGTAGTCGCAATTTTCTGTTCGGCAAAAAACGCATGCAGCGTTGCCAGATCCTGCACGAAGAATGACAGGGTCACGCCCACACCGTCTCCCGGCGCAATCGTGCACTTTGACGCGTCGGCAATGCTGAGATGCGCCGCACCATTCACGCTGAACTCAATGAACCAGTCATCCTTCTGGAAACTGATATCCAGCTTCAGCACATCGCGGTAGAACTGCCGGCTCTGTTCCCAGTGACGGCAGTAGAGGATCGTGTTTGCGGCGAGAATTTTCATAGGGCTGCCTCTGATCCTGTAATGCGGACTACCAACTATTGGGCGCCGGCATCCTTCAGTATCTGCGCGTACTCACTGCCGTGGCGATGCTCGGCAATCAGCTTGAGCACGCTCTTGCCGCCGGGACCTGGATCATTGAGATTGCGGCCGGCTTCGACAAAGAACGCAATAAAGCGCGCGAAAGCCTCTGGCACCATGCCGCGGTACGCTTTCAGCAATACGTGGTAGTCAGCAGTTTCGCCCGCGACGGGCTGCATGCCGAGGAAGGTCTGGATGCGTTCGTCGCTCCACCATTCATCGGTAACCGCAAGCTGGGTACGGGCGGCGCCGGTTTTCTTTTCAGATTTCATTGCTGCTTCACTTCTTCAGTTTGTTGAGCAGGATGTCATTCACCTGCGCCGGATTGGCCTTGCCTTTGGATTCCTTCATCACCTGACCGACGAAGAACGTAAACACCTTGTCCTGGCCGCTGCGGTACTGCTCCACCTGTTTTGGATTGGCCGCGATGATCGCGTCGATCATGGCTTCGATGGCGCCGCTGTCGGTGACTTGCTTGAGTCCTTTGCTGGCGATGATGGCATCGGCACTGCCTTCGCCATTCACCATCGCTTCGAACACGGTCTTCGCTATCTTGCTGGAAATGGTGTTGTCCTTGATGCGGCTGATCAGACCTGCAAGATCACTGCTGCTGACCGGGCTCTGCGCAATCGTGATTTCCGATTTGTGCAGCAGGGCCTGCAGGTCGCCCATGACCCAGTTGGCGGAGAGCTTGGCATCGCCGCATGCTTTCGCTGTAGCCTCAAAGAAATCTGCGGTAACGCGATCAGCTGACAGCACATCAGCATCGTATTCACTCAGCGCGTACTCGCTTTGGAAGCGCTTGCTCTTCAGGTCTGGCAGCTCGGGCAACGTGGCCCTGATCGCATTGATGAATGCATCATCAACGACAACGGGCAGCAGATCGGGCTCGGGAAAATAGCGGTAATCGTTGGCCACTTCCTTGCTGCGCATTGAGCGGGTTTCATTCTTGTCGGGATCGTACAGGCGCGTTTCCTGGATGATGCGGCCGCCATCTTCGATGATGTCGATCTGACGCTGCGCTTCGATCAGGATTGCTTTCTCGACGAAACGGAACGAGTTGATGTTCTTGATCTCGGTGCGGGTGCCGAATTTGCTGTCGCCTTCTTTACGAACCGAAACGTTGGCATCGCAGCGCATAGAACCCTGCGACATGTCGCCGTCGGAAATGCCGAGATACAAAATCAGCGAATGCAGTTTTTTCAGATAGGCGACGGCTTCCTTCGCACTACGCAGCTCGGGTTCCGATACGATTTCCAGCAGTGGCGTGCCAGCGCGGTTGAGATCGATGCCGGTATCGGTGGGAAACTGGTCATGCAGTGACTTGCCGGCATCCTCTTCCAGATGGGCGCGCGTCAGATTGAATGTCTTGCTGCTGCCATCATCGAGCGTAACAGTGAGCGTGCCGCCCTTCGTGATCGGATGATCCAGCTGGCTGGTTTGATAGCCCTTAGGCAAATCCGGATAGAAATAGTTTTTACGATCAAACACGGATTTACGGCCGATTTCTGCGCCGATGGCGAGGCCGAATTTCACGGCCATACGCAGCGCTTCGCCATTCAGCACCGGCAAGGTGCCGGGCAGGGCGAGATCAAAGATGTTCGCCTGCGTGTTCGGTTCTGCACCGAAGGTGGTGGCGGAACCGGAGAACAATTTTGATTTGGTGGCGAGCTGTACGTGTACTTCCAGCCCGATAACAGTTTCCCATGCCATGGTGTCGTCTCCTCTTACACGCCGGGCGTGCGTGTGTGCCAGTCAGTCGCTTGCTGGAAGCGATGGGCAAGGTTGAGAAGCTGGGCTTCGGAAAAATCGCGACCGACGATCTGCAGCCCAACGGGCAGGCCATTCACCAGGCCGGCAGGGACCGACAAGCCAGGCAAGCCTGCGAGGTTGACGGCGATCGTGTAAATGTCTTCCAGGTACATCGTCACCGGATCCTTGGTCTTGGAACCAAGCGGAAACGCAGTGTGAGGCGATGTTGGTCCCATGATGACGTCCACCTCCTTGAATGCGCGATCGAAATCGTCCTTGATCAGGCGGCGGACTTTCTGCGCCTTGATGTAGTAAGCATCATAGTAGCCCGCGGACAGCGCATAGGTACCGACCATGATGCGACGTTTGACCTCGGTGCCGAAGCCTTCTGCTCGACTGCGTTTGTAGAGATCTTCCAGATCGGCGGGTTTGTCGCAGCGATAACCGAAACGCACGCCGTCATAGCGCGACAGGTTGGCCGAGGCCTCTGCCGGTGCGATGACGTAGTAGGCTGCAACGGACAAGTGGCTGTTGTCGAGACTGATCTCTTTCAGGATGGCGCCCTGTTTTTCGAATTCAGCGAGGGCAGCGCGAATCTGCTTCTC
>JAZKEH010000508.1:0-464 GCA_040387155.1 Pseudomonadota bacterium
AGGGCCGATGCACGCATGGCGCCCTTGTGTTTTTCCTTGATGAGATGGCGCAGGCGATAACGGTTGAGCGCCAGCATCGCGGTTTCGGAGCCCGAGAAAAATGCGGAGGCCAGAATCAGCAGCACCAGCACAAAAAACAGGTATGAGAGAGGGGTATCGTTCACACTAAATCATCCAGCGTGTGGTATTCACACGCGATCCAGCAGGATTTCCAGCACGAACTTGCTGCCGAAGTAGGCGAGTATCAATACAGCAAAACCCGACATCGTCCACCGCAAGGCAACCTTGCCGCGCCAGCCTTGCTGGTAGCGGCCCCACAACAGGATGCCGAAGACGCACCACGAAACAATCGTTAAAGCAGTCTTGTGTACCAGGTGCTGGGCAAACATGTCGTCCATGAACAGGAAGCCGCTGATGATGACGGCCAGCAAGCCGATAAAGCCGGCCTTGATGATGTCGAACAG
>JAZKEH010000508.1:474-4783 GCA_040387155.1 Pseudomonadota bacterium
CGAACAGCAAGGCTTCCATGGTTTGCAGCGGCGGCAGATGGCGCAGCGTCACCGAATAATGATGTTGCTTGAGCTCGCGGCTGAGCCAGGCCACCAGCAGGGCCTGCGCAGCGGCAATCGTCAGCAGGCTGAAAGCCAGAATGCCCAGCACGCTGTGAAGGGCGACACCGCCACTCAGGTCGTTGCGCGGGTCGTAATTGCTGGGCAGGAAGGTCGAGCAAAGTATGCAGACGATGGCGAGCGGGAACAGCGCAATAAAGAGGTTGGCCACCGGTTTACGGAAGCTGGCAGCGACGACGATAAGCGCCATTACCCAGCTGAACAGGCTTGCTATCCGGAAGAAGCCAAAGTCATAGCCCAGGTCAGTGCGGATCACGATGATGGCATTGATGACATGGGCGAGCAGGGCGGCGCCCGCGAGGGCGAGTACCAGCGAAGAGTTATTGCCTTTCTGGCTTGGCCCTTTTTGACTGGGAGAAGCGGGCTCAGCCCCGGTCAGCACCTGACGTTGCAGCCAGGCGCTTCCCGCGTAAAGCACGACGGCAATCATGCCGGAAATCATTGAAATCATTGGGCGAGTCTCTCACAACTGGCAGGGGCGTTGAAGCGTTATTCCATGCCTATGGAAGGTGGAAGCCTTCCTGTAGAATCCGCCGCCCAGCACTTTTTTCTGCGGACCGAATTCCATGTTTGAAGCCCTGTCGGAACAGCTTTCCTCTACGTTGCGCTCGCTGAGCGGCAAAGCCCGCATCACCGAAGACAATATCCAGGAGTCCCTGGGCGACGTCAGGCGCGCCTTGCTGGAAGCCGATGTCGCGCTACCAGTGGTAAGAGATTTTATTGAGCGAGTGAAGTTGCGCGCGCTCGGCCAGGAAGTCAGCAAGAGTCTGTCGCCGGGTCAGGCCTTCCTTCGCATAGTGCAGGCCGAACTGCAGCTGGTGATGGGCAACGAAAACTCCGCACTGGATTTGCGTGCGGTACCGCCGGCCGTAATCCTGATGGCGGGCCTGCAGGGCGCCGGTAAAACAACTACGGTCGCCAAGTTGGCCTTGTTGCTGAAAACCCGCGACAAGAAATCCGTCATGGTGGTCAGCGCCGACGTGTATCGTCCGGCGGCCATCAAGCAATTGGAGACGCTGGCCACGGAAGTGGGTGTTTCGTTCTTCCCCAGTGATGTTGGCCAGAAACCTGTGGATATCGTGCGGGCTGCCATTGCCGAAGCAAAACTTCGCTTCATGGATGTACTGTTTATCGACACCGCTGGCCGCCTGGCCATCGACGCCGACATGATGGAAGAGATCAAGGCGCTGCACACAGTTGCCAATCCTATCGAAACCTTGTTCGTCGTCGATGCAATGACAGGCCAGGACGCTGCCAACACGGCAAAGGCTTTCAACGAAACACTGCCGCTGACCGGGGTCATCCTCACCAAGACCGACGGTGATGCCCGTGGCGGTGCCGCGCTTTCGGTACGCCAGATCACCGGCAAGCCGATCAAATTTATTGGCGTCGGCGAAAAGATCGATGGGTTGGAACCTTTCTATCCCGATCGTCTGGCGTCCCGCATCCTCGGCATGGGTGACGTGCTGTCGCTGATCGAAGATGTCGAGAAGAAGGTCGACAAGGAAAAAGCCCAGAAGCTGGCCAACAAGATCAAGAAGGGTGACCGCTTCGACCTGCAGGACTTCAAGGAGCAGTTGGAACAGATGCGTAACATGGGTGGCATCACCAACCTGCTGGACAAGATGCCGGGCATGGGTGGGCTGGCGAAGACTGCCCAACAGGCAGCCGGCGACAAGAATTTCGTCATGATGGAAGCCATCATCAGTTCAATGACAATGAAGGAGCGCCGTAATCCCGACGTTTTGAATGGATCCCGTAAACGCCGTATCACTGTGGGCTCGGGTACCACACTGCAAGACCTCAACCGTCTGCTCAAGCAGCATAAACAGATGCAACTGGTCATGAAGAAAATGAAGGGTGGCGGACTGGCCAACATGATGCGTGGCATGGGGGGACGTTTCCCGCCGGGCATGGGAGGAGGAGGTATGCCCCCCGGTGGCGGTCGCTTTCCAGGGTTCTGATCTCTTCCTTGAACCTGCCTTTTTGAGGCGCCTTCTGCCCAAGACTTTAACCAGTTTCCAGGAAATTCTTGGCGGAACATCAATTTACAGTTCCCAAGAGGGGGCTTTTCTCCTAGAATGCAGCCCTTTTTTCCGGCCCGGACATTTAGTTAGAAAAGCCGTTTCGGAAAATGAAATGAATGCTCGCAAACAGTACCTTTTTTAAACGCTTTTTATACGTACGGAACAAACCATGGTAACGATCCGACTTGCACGCGGTGGCAGCAAGAAAAACCCCTACTACTACGTAACGGTAGCTGATCATCGCAAGGCCCATACCGGCAAATTCCTTGAGCGCATTGGTTTTTACAACCCGACTGCTCGCGGCAAGGAAGAGAAGCTGCGTATCGATCTTGAGCGCGTCAAATACTGGCAGAGCCACGGCGCCCTGCCGAGCCCGCGTGTTGCCAACTTGCTGAAAGAAGTGGCAGCTGCGCCGGCTGCTGTTGCTGCCTGAGCCTGAATTATCCGGGTTCTGCATCCGGATATTTGAGGTGAGGTCATGAATAACCCCGATACCCACATAGTAATGGGGCGCATCGGGGCTCCCTGGGGCATCAAGGGTTGGGTGAAACTGTTTTCCTTCACCGACCCGCCCGAGAACCTGCTGGAGCGCCAACGTTACCTGATGCAGGGTGACAGTGGGCTCATCACGGTGGAGTTCGACGAGATACGAGCGCAAGGCCGTGAATATGTCGGCCACATCAAGGGATGCGATGTGCGTGAAGACGCAGGCAAGTACACCGGCCGTGAATTGCTGGTGGAAAAGTCTGAACTGCCGGAGTTGGAAGAGGGTTTCTACTGGCATGAGCTGGAAGGGCTGCGGGTGCAGACCCTCAGCGGCCAGGATCTCGGCACGGTGCAGTACCTGATGGAAACCGGTGCGAATGATGTGCTGGTAGTGAAGGGCGATGACGCCAGTCTGGACAAGCAAGAACGGCTGCTGCCCTACCTGGAAGATCGCGTTATCAAGGAAGTGGATCTGGAGAAGGCAGTCATCCTGGTCGATTGGGATCCGCATTGGGACAAGGATGCTTGAGGTCGTACTAAGTCGTACGAAATCCGTATGAAAGTCAGGTACAAGTGATCGCCTATGAAAGTCGGATTGGTCACGTTGTTCCCTGGCATGTTCAGTGCGCTGACGGAGTATGGAATTACCGGCAGGGCAGTGCGTAACAAGCAGGTGCAGTTGCAGTACTGGAATCCACGGGATTTCGCGACAGACCGGCATCGGACTGTTGATGACCGACCCTACGGGGGAGGTCCGGGCATGTTGATGAAGACGGGCCCGTTGAGTGAAGCCATAAGAGCTGCCAGAACGACCGTAGGTTGTGATGAAGCCGGGCGAGAAAAAGCGGGGGCACAAGCTCCCAAAGTGATTTACCTGAGTCCGCAGGGCAGGCCGCTGGATCAGGCCATGGTGAACCGGCTCGCGCTGGAACCATCGCTGGTACTGCTGTGTGGACGTTATGAAGGAGTGGATGAGCGAGTGCTCTCCACCCTGGTGGATGAAGAAGTATCGCTCGGTGATTTTGTGCTGAGCGGGGGTGAGCTGGCAGCAATGGCGTTGCTGGATGCCGTTATACGGCGCTTGCCTGGAGTGTTGGGTGATGCGGAATCTGCGTTGCAGGATTCGTTTGAAGCGGGACTGCTCGACTGTCCGCATTACACCCGGCCAGAAGTGTTTGAAGGTTTGGATGTGCCGGAAGTGCTGTTGAGTGGTGATCATGCCCGCATAGCACGTTGGCGAGCGCAGCAGAGTCTGCGTGCCACCTGGCGCAAACGGCCCGAGTTGATTCGGCAGTTGCAGCAGCAGGGCGCTTTGAGCGCTGAACAGTTGCGGTGGTTGCGGGAATTTGAAGACGAGGTTTGAACGACTGCGTCTGATGGTAAAAAGTTACAAGTTTGAAGTAATAGTTTGCAGTCATAAGCAGTATCTATAAAAAACAGCTTAATTGTAGTGGAGCAAGACATGAGCAGCAGAAACAAGATCATTCAACTGGTTGAACAGGAACAGCTCAAAAAGAACGTTCCTGATTTCAGCCCTGGCGACACCGTAGTAGTACAGGTGCGCATCAAGGAAGGCGACCGTGAACGTCTGCAGGCTTACGAAGGTGTCGTCATCGGCATCCGTAACCGTGGCCTGGGTTCCGCCTTCACCGTTCGCAAGATCTCCCACGGCGTGG
>JAZKEH010000509.1:0-1605 GCA_040387155.1 Pseudomonadota bacterium
ATTCACTCGTGGCTCAACCGCATGATGATGCCTGACACTGTCGGCACCGGCGGCGACTCGCACACGCGTTTCCCGATTGGTATTTCATTCCCTGCCGGTTCCGGTCTGGTTGCCTTCGCAGCAGCTACTGGTGTGATGCCACTCGACATGCCTGAGTCCGTCCTCGTGCGCTTCAAAGGCAAGATGCAGCCCGGCATTACGCTGCGCGATCTCGTCAACGCGATTCCGTACGCTGCCATCCAGAAGGGTTTGCTGACCGTCGAGAAGAAAGGCAAGAAGAACATCTACTCCGGCAACATCCTCGAAATCGAAGGACTGCCCGATCTGAAAATCGAACAGGCATTTGAATTGTCTGATGCATCTGCCGAGCGCTCCGCTTCGGGTTGCACGATCAAGCTGAACAAGGAACCCATCATCGAGTACCTGATGTCCAACATCGTGCTGCTGCGTTGGATGATCAGCGAAGGTTATGGCGATCCACGTACGCTGGAACGTCGTGCCAGTGAGATGGAAGCGTGGGTGGCCAATCCGCACCTGCTCGAAGCCGACGCCGATGCCGAGTACAAAGAAATCATCGAGATCGATCTCGACCAGATCAAGGAACCCCTGCTGGCCTGTCCGAACGATCCGGATGACATCAAACCCTTGTCGGCAGTGGCCGGCACCAAGATCGACGAAGTGTTCATCGGCTCCTGCATGACCAACATCGGTCACTTCCGCGCTGCCGCAACGGTATTGGGCCAGAGCAAGGGCACCATCCCTACCCGCTTGTGGATCTCGCCACCTACCAAGATGGATGAGCACCAGTTGATGGAAGAAGGTGTCTACGGTGTGTTCGGTGCCAGCGGCGCCCGCACCGAAATGCCAGGCTGCTCGTTGTGCATGGGCAACCAGGCGCGCGTGGCAGCAAAGTCGACTGTTATCTCCACCTCGACCCGCAACTTCCCCAACCGTTTGGGCGATGGCGCCAATGTGTTTCTTGGCTCCAGCGAACTGGCGGCCGTGTGCTCCCTGCTCGGCAAGATTCCGACGCTGGAAGAGTACATGCAGTACATGGGCAAGCTCGACACGATGTCGTCGAAGATCTATCGCTACCTGAACTTCAACGAGGTTGCATCGTTCATGAATGGCGCGGAGAAGGCGAAGCAGATCCGGTATACGAATGTGGTGGAAGTCGAGTAAGCGGCACTTCAAGCACAAACAAAAAGGGGCCGTAGGGCCCCTTTTTTTTATGAATGGATTTGTTGCTGTCTGTGGATGATTGGTGCAGTTCAGGCTTCGCTGTTTCTAACGCCGCAGACGCCCTTTTTATCAGTGAAGCGTTCTACGATTAACGCCGCGAGTCAGCTTTCGTATCCAACTCAAAGAAACTGATCAATTCCTCCAGTGATTCCGCCTGCTGACCCAGTGCTTCGCTGGCAGCAGCCGCTTCTTCGACCAGTGCGGCGTTCTGCTGCGTGGTCTTGTCCATGTCGGTAACTGAACGATTGATTTCGTTGAGCCCCGAGGACTGTTCACTGCTGGCCGCTGCGATTTCAGAAATGATGTCGTTGACCTTTTTGACGGAGGCGACGATTTCTTCCAGCGTCTGGCCGGAGTTGTTGA
>JAZKEH010000510.1:0-4337 GCA_040387155.1 Pseudomonadota bacterium
GATCGGCGTATCTTTGCCGAGACCCATGATGTTCTGCACGTCCAGCCAGCCGAAGTAGTGGAAGTCAGCCGGATAGTCAGAGCCTGCCATCTTCGGACCAGGGGTCTGGTAGATGGTCCATGCATTCGGGCATACCGCGCTGATGTTGGTGCCAGGACCGTTCAGGCGATCACACTTGTCGCGTTCCAGACGAACCCACTGCGAGGTAGCAGCCATGGCGGCCCACGGCGTACCGTCGCTGGCCACGTCCATACCGCGCGGGTTCAACGTGCCTTCCGGCACCTGGAACACTTCGGTAATGCAGGTTTCAGGCGGGTTGTCGCCACGATCCAGACGGATCAGTGCACCACGTTGTTCACCGTTACGGCCTTCCCATGCACCCCAGATTACGTTCGGGTTGGATGGATCGGGGCTGATGTTGTACAGGGAGTAGTCCACTTCGGTGTCCAGCGCCGGATCAAGCGTATCAACGTTTTTGGCGTTCCACGGCTTGGTGATCTTGCCGTCGCCGTTGGTGTCGACAACCTGTGGACACCAGCCCTGTGCGAGCTGTTCGTCGTGGGTCTCATCCCAGATACGGGTGTTGATCCAGCCGAAGTACGGTCCGAGCAGTTCGTTGAAATACAGCGTGTTATCGGCGTCGGTAGCGAAGTTCAAATGGTGTGTTGCAAAGCAGGTGTCGATCAGTTCGAACTTGCCGGTCTTGGGATCCATTACAGAAGCCTGACGGTTGCTGCGACCGATCGGTGAATACTGCACGAACTTGTTGGTGGAGTTCGGATCGCTGCACCAGGCGGGTTGTTTGTCGCGGATTTTGGAAGTGTTCCACACGCGGCCGTCGGGACCCATCATCGGGTTATGCGGATCGGCTGGGTTTTCGAGGCCCCACAGATGTTCCATACCCCAGAAGTTGGACGGGTTGCCCGGTGCCGGGAAACGTGAAGGCACAGCGCGTGGATCTTCGCGGGTCGGGATCACGTACTTGTAGTTGTCGTTGGTGACAGGGTCTACCACTTCAATGGTGCCGTGACCGGCGGATACAGCGTAGATCGGGCCGTAGGCGTTTACGGACGGATTGTTTTTGTCAGTGGAAATGATGTCGTGCATGAAGTCTTGCGGACCACCGATGTCCCACAGCGTGACAACGACGTTGCGCTCAACACCTTGCGGGCGTGGTGGCATCGGCGGTACAGCGCCGGATTCCACTTTGCGGGTCCAGTCAGCCATGGTCTTGGCCATCCCATCCATACCAAAGGCAAGGAAGGCGCCCTGCATACTGCCGCCACGCACGCCAAGCGAGGTGCGGTAGATCCAGGCTTCTTCATGGCTGTCGAAACCCAGCGCATCCATGTGACCGAGTGAACGGGTCAGCTCATTGCCCAACTGGTGACAGAAGTTGCAGTCTTTTTTGAACTTGTGCATCCAGTCAGCCTGACTGGTGATCGTTGGCAGATAGCCGTTGCCTTGGGCAGCGACGGGGCCAGTGCCGGGGAATTTGTCTTTAGCGGGGACTTCCAGCAGCGACAACCAGTAGTCACCCGGATATACCTTGGCGGCGTCTTTCGGATCAGTGGCGGTTTCGGCTTTCAGTTCCAGATCGGCGTCGCCTGGACGGCCTTCAATTTTGGCGGAGTCCAGCAGACCATAGCCACGTACCCACAGGTTATAGGTGGCATCGGGTAACTGCGGCAGCGTGAAATTGCCGTTGTCATCCGTGGTGACGATCTTGATCAGCGGGGTGTTGGTTTCCTTGGTTTCGGCAATAACCCACACGCCGGCTTCAGGCCCTTTGTCGCTGACAACATGACCAGTGATGAAACCTTCGGGGTATGCGCGTTCAGCCGGAGCCGGGACCTGCGCCAGGGCTACGCCGGCAGCCATCAATGAGGTTATGGCCGCAATCGAATGTACAAGTTTCTTCATCGTTCCTCCTGGTGGGTTCCCCTCATGACAGTCCGGCAGAGGCCTGGATGACATGGTTGGTATCTGATTGTTTTTGATCTGGATTCTGCGAGATAACGCTTTGATTATCTCGGGAGCGCGGGAGTATACCCCAAGTTTCCGAACCCAAAATCGTTTTTGCAAAAGGCCCTGCCAATTCCACAATATGTGCACCAATTTGTGGTTTTCCCAGCACGCACGGAGCCATTGTTTTGGCCGGTTGCGGGCTGTGACCGAGCCCCTTGCAGACTCTTCATGGACTCTTCCCCGGCAGCGCGCCATACGGGCAATTGCCGGTGAATTGGCGCTAGAATACGGCCTCGCATTTCCCTGCGCAGTAACCGGAACATAAAGAAAAAGCAGCACCCAAGCAGAGCCACAAGTTGGACCAACAAGTTGTATTAGCGTTGTATTAAAAAGAGGACAGCATGCCGAACAAAATTTCCGCCAGTAACCTGCAGATTTCCCAGGTTCTCTATGACTTCATAGAGAAGGAAGCAACGCCTGGTACTGGCATCGAACCCAAGGCGTTCTGGGCTGCAATGGGCAAGATCGTCGACACGCTGGCGCCGCGCAATCGCGCGCTGTTGCAGAAGCGCGATGAATTGCAGGCGAAGATCTACGAATGGCACAAGAAGCATGATGTGGCCTATTACCTCGCCCATCGCGACGAATACAAAAAATTCCTGCAGGACATCGGCTACCTCGTGCCGGTTGGCGAAGACTACAAGATCACAACGCGCAGCAACGACTACGAGATTGCGATTGTTGCCGGTCCACAGCTGGTCGTGCCCGTCATGAATGCGCGCTATGCCTTGAACGCCGCCAATGCGCGTTGGGGCAGCTTGTTCGATGCGCTGTACGGTACCGACGTCATCCCGGAAACCAATGGCGCGACGCGCACTGCCACCTACAACCCGGTACGCGGCCAGAAAGTTATCGCCTATGCCGATGAATTCCTTGACCAGGCGCTGCCGCTCAAACGCGGCCGTCATGAAATGGCGCACGAATATCGCCTCGCCAACGAGAATGGCCACATTGTGCTGGAAGTGGTGTTGAAGGATCACACCGTCACCAGCCTGTGCTCACCCGACAAACTGGTCGGCTTCCAGGGCGGCTTCTCGTCACCGACTACGCTGTTGTTCGGCAATCACGGCCTGCACCTCGAGATCCAGCTCGACACCAACAACATCATTGGCAAGCAGCACCACGCCGGCATGAAAGACATCTGCATGGAATCGGCGATGACGACAATCCAGGACTGCGAAGACAGCGTTGCTGCTGTTGATGCCAGCGACAAAGTCGCGGTGTATCGCAACTGGCTGGGCCTGATGAAAGGCACGCTGACCGAAGAAGTGAAGAAAGGCGACAAGGTGGTTCACCGCAAGCTGAATCCGGATCGCGTCTATAAAGGCACCAGCGGTGAGACTGTCATCATGCAAGGTCGCAGCTTGTTGCTCGTGCGCAACGTTGGCCATCTGATGACAACGGATGCAATTCTTGATCGCGAGGGACGTGAAATTCCCGAAGGCTTGATGGATGCAATGGTGACGTCTTTGTGCGGCTTGCATGACCTCAAGGGCGACGCGCCGTTCAAGAACAGCCGCGAAGGCAGCATCTACATCGTCAAACCCAAAATGCACGGTCCCGAAGAAGCGCAGTTCTGCAACGACACATTGGATGCAGTGGAAGATGCGCTCGGCCTCGCCCGCAACACGATCAAGGTCGGTGTGATGGACGAAGAACGCCGTACCAGCGTCAATTTGAAGGAAACCATACGCGCCGTAAAAGATCGCATCTTCTTCATCAACACCGGCTTCCTTGATCGCACCGGCGATGAAATCCATACCAGCATGGTGGCGGGTCCGTTCGTGCCGAAGGAAGCGGTCAAAGGTCAGCCGTGGATCGGCGCCTATGAAAACTCCAACGTCGATGTTGGCGTTGGCGCCGGCTTTACCGGCAAGGCACAGATCGGCAAAGGCATGTGGGCCAAACCTGACATGATGGGCGACATGATGGCGCAGAAGGTTATCCATCCGAACATGGGTGCCAACTGCGCGTGGGTGCCCTCGCCTACTGCCGCCACGCTGCACGCGATTCACTATCACCAGATCAATGTCGCCAATACGCAACGCCAGTTGTCGAACCGTCCGAAGGCGAGCGTCGATACGATTCTGACTATTCCGCTGCTGACCGATCTGAAGACACTGACGCCGGAAAAAATCCAGGCCGAGATCGACAACAACGCGCAGGGCATCCTTGGTTATGTGGTGCGCTGGATTGATCAGGGTGTTGGTTGTTCCAAGGTGCCCGACATCAATCACGTTGGCCTGATGGAAGATCGCGCGACGCTGCGTATCTCCAGCCAGCACATCGCCAACTGGCTCTATCACGGC
>JAZKEH010000511.1:0-3111 GCA_040387155.1 Pseudomonadota bacterium
GTGGAACATCTGCTCGCGGAAGTAGACAGGGAAGCGCTTGCTGACGTTTTGCAGATACCCTGCGCCATGCACGAACATCACGATCGGATACTTCTTGCCCGCTTCGAGCGTGGCAGGGCGATACAGCTTGCCCCATACCTGGCCTGCGCCCTTGGTCGACGGCACCGCCACGTACTGCGGTTCGATCCAGCCGCGTGCCTTGTAGTCTGCGGTGCGGGTATCGGTAACCACCCGTTTGATCGCGGCCTGAATGCGGTAATAGGTCATGCAGCGGCACAGTGCGCCTTCCATGCCTTCACGAATCTCGGCATCGGTTGGCGTCGGATTGCGGTCGAGCAGCGCCTTCGCCGTCATGATCTGGCCGTTCTGACAATAACCGCACTGCGGCACCTGTTCATCAATCCACGCCTGTTGCAGCGGATGCAGATTGCCATTCTGCGCAAGCCCTTCGAGAGTAGTGATCGCGCTGCTCACCGCAGCAACCGGTAATTGGCAGGAGCGCACCGCAGCGCCATCAATAATCACAGTACAGGCGCCGCACTGGCCCAAGCCACAGCCGAAGCGCGGGCCGCGCAAGCCGAGATCGTTGCGCAGCACATACAACAGGGGAGTCGACGGATCGATATCCACTTCGTGAACCGCGCCATTGACGTTCAGTGAAACGATACTCATGGATGCCCTCCGTTCAGGCTGATCTGACTAACCAGTTAGTGACAATGCGGTTTGCTTCCCGCTACCCGGGAAGCAGACCGTCAGAACTTCACTGCTCTTGCGTCATTCATGATGATGTCGCGATAGACCGGCAGTGACCAGCCTTCCGCTTCCAGCTCGTTAAGCCGGGCTTCGAACATGCTCACGTAGTTGGCGGCGCTGCCGTACTTGCTGCGCAGCTCTGCTTGCGACATCGGCGTTTCCCAGCCTGACAGCGAGCACAGCAACGGTGTCTGCATTCTGCCGAGTCCCGGGCCAGTGCTGTTCGGATTGGGTTCATTGATCATCGTGTACTTCGCGACAGGCACATCGACGTAAACATTGCGGATGCCGCCCATTGCATTGCCGTATTCATCCAGTTGCATCAGCGAGCCGTCGTTCTCGACGAACATGTCCATGATGGCGCGTGGTGCGCGTGGGGGTGCGATGCCCTTGTCGACCCACTGCAGGAGATGATGCAGGGCTACCGAGGTATAGGGATCGATCGGGAACTTCGACAGCGGATGGATGCAGTCTTCCTGTGTAAAGCGCTTGCCGGTGTTGCGGGTGTCCAGATGCGCCATGGCGGGGAATTCGTACACGCGGAATTGCTGACCTGGTTCGTCGCTGTCCTGCACGGCAGTGGCCACGCTCTGGTACTCGCGCTGCGTTGGTACCTGAATCATCGGTACATCGACAGGACGAATGGTGGAGCCGTTCATCGTTGGCATGAAGCCGTCATAGATGTTCTTCATATCGGCCAGCTTGAACACCTTGTGGGTAGGAAGGTAGTTCACGAGGATGCCGGAACTCGCAGAAGTGCCCCACAGCACCATTTTGCGCATGCCCATGCCCGCAATGGGGCTCTTGTCACTCTTTATAAGCGCACCGGCCTGCGCGAGGATTTCGGCAGTCTGGTCGTTCGCGAATTTGACGAAGCCGTAGCGCTCGGGGCTATAGGCGGCGATTTGCTCAACGCCCTGCGTGTCAATTTCCACCGCAATGTGACCTTCATCCATGATGTAGAGGGAGTTGTATTCAAAGGCATGCGCTGCACCGGCGGGATGCATGGCTTCGGCCACGACCAGGCCGCTGAACTTGCTGTCGTCTTTGGGTTTGCGGATGACCAGACGGGTTGCGTAGGGGGCGCCGGCCGCCGTGCCGGAAATCTGGTACTCATCAATTACATAGTCGAAATGCTCCACGCCCAGGTCTGGCCACAGTGCCGCAGAGGAATCGTAGACCTTGCCGCTGCCAGTGATCGGCGCAATGGTGGGAATCGGGGCAACGACGGGATCGGGAATCACTTCCGGTGCGGCCGGACGGCCACCGGGTGGCTGCGCCAGCGCGGCGGTGCTGAAGGCAAGCGTGAAGACACTGGCGAAAACAAAGGCTGGCATTACAAGGTTGTTCGATACGCGCGGCTGCATTACAGGTTCCCCTCTGTGGTGTTGTTATGGGGGCATTCTACCTTGCTACCTGTGCAGCGGAATCGGGCAGGAGAGTAGAAAGACAGGTTGTTGTTCAAGGGACCGACTGCCACATCGGAGAACCCGCGCCGAACCTCGCCGTTCGCCTGCAATTTAATCGATGAGATTGTTAACAATAATGCAAATAATCTGTTGCATGATGTCAGCACAGTGGCTAATTTCCGTCGCCAATGGGTCACGCCGTAAGAACCCTGAAACACTTCCAACAACAAGCAAAAAGTACTGGGGAAAAGTATGGCCACGCGACAGTTTTTCAGTGGGCGCAGCAAGTGCGGCAGCACTGCCGGCAAGGTTGCCACCACCTTCACATTTACGTTGAGCCTGCTTGCCAGTGGCATTGCGCTGGCGCAACAGACACCAGCGGCCGGTGAGGGCGTTGAAGAGATATCCGTCACCGGTACGCGTTTGCGCAATGACAGCTTCACCGCACCGACACCGGTAATGGCGCTCAGCACTGAACAGCTGAATGCGGTGGCGCCGGTGAACATCGCCGAGGCCTTGCAACAATTGCCGCAGTTTTCTACCGGTGGTCAGTCTTCCACTGCAGTCGTCTACGCCAATCTGCGCAACATCGGCAGCGAACGTACGCTGGTGTTGTTGAATGGTCGTCGCCATGTACCGACGTTCTCGTCCGGCGTGGTGGATCTGACCACGATACCGACCGCACTGGTGGGCCGTACCGAGATAGTGACTGGCGGTGCGTCTGCCTCGTGGGGTTCGGATGCCGTATCCGGTGTGCTCAACCTGATTCTTGATGAAGACCTCGAAGGCTTCCAGGGCAATGCGCAGTACGGCGAATCGAAGTATGGCGATGACGTGTCCTACAGCACGTCATTGGCATGGGGCTCGGCGTTTGCAGACGGTCGTGGCCATATCATCGCCGGTGTGGAGCAGGCGGAGGTAGGTCCAAGCCAGATTCGACAAGCGCTCG